>JBBRGM010000623.1:0-2581 GCA_038240725.1 Burkholderiales bacterium
CACGTTCGCTGCATCACCCTACTTCAAGTGCTGCCCTTTCTCGACGATGCTGTCGACCATATACCGAATACCGCGCAGCCATGACGTGTCCGTGTTGCCGCGAAGGTCGACGGACTTGGTGTAGACCACTTCGCCGGTTGCGACATTCTTGACGGCGATGTTGATGTTCAGAATCAGGTTGCTCACTTTTTGAACCCAGCCGATCGCGACCCGATCGGCGCCGAGGATTTTGGCGATTTCGACTTCACATCCATTGCAGCCGTAAAACGTTTCTCCGGATGTAGCCGCAACGATGCGATCGGCTACCGGTGACGTGTCGAGCACGTGGTAGAGCCCGCGCTCCGACAGCTCATGCTTGAGCGCTTCGGTTACCTTTTTCAGTCTCTGATCCTGCGCATCGTTGACTTCAGATGTGTTGTACTGGCGCGTGTCATCGAGTATCTCGAAGTCCAGTATCGCGATCGATTTTGGCGAGGCTGCGGCTGTAGCTCCGCTCAGCAACCCGCCGAGCGCCAGAAAGACCAGCACCATCGCACTCTCGTTCAGCTTCATGCCACGCTCCTCGGAAGATCGAAATTAAGGGTTGCTCGCTTCCGCGCAGGCGGGTCGGCTCCTGGTCCTACGAATCGTAAGTTCAATGCTCGTGTACCGTTGGCTTGCGACCGCTGCGCGACGGCCGTATCGACAAGTAGACGCATGAATCCAATCTATCGTATCTTGAAGCGATGCCGGCCTCTAAACAAAACCATCTCACCGATCGTCAGTTTGCGCGAATCGCGCGCGCTTGCAGAGCCGCCCCGCTTTCAGATTCTCGAGGAGGAGATCGGTATGTGCAAAGACCCGATGCCTTGCAGCACGCTACATGAAGCCCATCGCGTGAGCGCGGCTACGCTGTCGCATCACATCAAAGAGCTGGAAACGGCCGGCCTTGTTCATATCGTGCGCGAAGGCAAGTTCGCCAGCCTCATCCTCAGCGCACAGACCCCGCTTGGACGATTCGGGCAGCCGGAAGATATCGCGCCACTCGCGTGTTCCTGGCATTAGATGACTCGGACTGGCTGACAGGTGAGAGAATCGCCGCTTCGGCGGTTGGCGATAATGCCGCGATGTCGCTTCGCGTTATCGGCGGCAGCGATTTACATAACGCGTCAATGAACTTGCGGAGCTCGACAGTCAATCCGCTCGCTGATGCAACGAGGTAATCGATGAAAGCATACGAGTTGCATCCCGAAGAAGGGTTCGCCGCGCTGCGGATCGTCGATCGTCCCGAGCCTTCCACGCTCGGTGCTCATGATGTGCGGGTGCGCGTTCGCGCGGTCGCGCTCAACTTCCGCGACCTCGTAATCGCACGGGGCGCGAAGCAACGTGCGAAGCCGGTTGTGCCGGCGTCGGACGGCGCAGGCGAAGTCGTTGCCATCGGCGAGAAGGTAACTGACGTGAAAGTCGGCGACCGCGTCGCTGCCGCGTTTTTCCCGACGTGGCTGAGTGGTCCGTTCATGGAAGAGCATCACGCAAACGCGCTCGGCGGTTCGCTCGACGGCATGCTCGCCGAGCAGGTCGTTCTGTCGGAGCGCGCTTGGGTGAAGATCCCGTCGCATTTTTCCTACGAGCAGGCGTCGACACTGCCATGCGCCGGCGTGACCGCATGGCACGCGCTGTTCGAAGCGGCGACGCTGCGGCCCGGCGACCGCGTTCTCGTGCAGGGATCAGGCGGCGTTTCCACGCTCGCCTTGCAACTTGCGCGTTACGCCGGCGCAGACGTCATCGCGACGTCGAGCTCGGCGGATAAGCGCGCGCGGCTGGAAAAATTGGGTGCGGAGACAACCATCGATTACCGGGAAAATCCAAACTGGGGCGATGCGGTGCGCGCCGCTGCAAGTGGACGCGGGGTCGATGTCGCGGTCGAGGTCGGCGGCGCAGGCACGTTCGATCAAAGCATCAAAGCGCTTCGCTACGGCGGCACGATGAGCATCCTCGGCATTCTCGCCGGTACGCAGGGTCCGATCGACACCCGCTCGATTTTCTTCAAGAACATTCGCGTCCATGGTGTATACGTCGGATCAGTTGCGATGTTCGAAGCGCTCGTTCGTGCACTGGAAGCATCGAAGATCGAGCCGATCATCGACAAGGTTTTCCCGTTCGCAGAAGCGCGCGCTGCATACGAGCACATGGCGAGCGCAAAGCATTTCGGCAAAGTCGTAATCCGCGTCGACTGAGCGAGTCAGTCGTCCGCTATTCCAGATAGCGGCAGACGCCGGTAGCGCGCCAATGAGCACGCAGCGCGACGGCGACGGCGAGCTCAGATTGTTCCTCCCCAGCGACTCCCCCACCTGAGATGTATTGGCATAAACTAATTCAGCGCGGTTATGCGTTGTTGCTCGTGATGTCTGTGAATGCAGACATCACGAACGAAAGCGCCGCTGTGGCTCGGGCGGAAAGGCTAGGGAAGCTCTGAACAAGTCTTGCGTGCGCGACCGGGGTGATTTGGGCCGAGGGCAAGAGGGCGAGGACGCCGTGTAGCCCGCCTACACCAGGAGGAGCGCACGCGGCCCTCGGCCCAAATCACCCCGGTCCCTCTATA
>JBBRGM010000624.1:0-2577 GCA_038240725.1 Burkholderiales bacterium
CCGCGCATCGCGCGCCGACTGCTGCGCAGCCAGGACCGCATGGTGCTCAACGAGTTGAACAAAGACGACTGCAAGCGGCTGACCGAGCGGTTTCGCAGCGATGCGCAAGTGCAGGTGCATTGCCAGGACGGTTATGAAGCCCTGCGCGCGTACCTGCCGCCACGCGAGCGTCGCGGATTGGTATTGGTCGATTCGTCGTTCGATCGGTCGGGAGAGTTCGATCGCATGACCGAAGGCTGGCTCGCCGGTTATACGCGCTGGGCGACCGGCGTTTATGCGCTCTGGTATCCGCTGATGGAGCCGGTGGCGATGCATGCGTTCGAGCGCGGAATGATCGCGACCGGCGTACGGAAGATTTTGCAGGTCGAGCTTTCTATCTTGCCGCAGGGGTGGAATCAGGGATTGCGCGGCTGTGGCATGCTGGTGATCAATCCGCCGTTTGGTTTCGAAGTGGAGGCGAAGACGATTCTGGATTGGTTATGGCCGTTGTTGAACGAAGAAGAGCAGGGCGGTGTACGCGTCCGCTGGCTCGTGCCCGAGTAAATCTAATGGCTCGTGCCCGAGTAAATCTAGACGCTGCCGATGAGCAAACCCGCACGTACCGCCGCCAAGGCGCGGTCGAAGCAACCAGCAATATTGCAACCGGTGCGCAATCCGCAGTTGTCGGCACAGACGCGCAAGGTGCTCGCCAAGCATTACCGCGCGAAGCACGGTGTGCGTTAACGCGCAGACGCGCAGCAGCAATCCTCGCCGCGTGCTTTCGCCCTATTGATACGTTCGAGCGATCCGATATGAACATCGCGAATCTTCTGCTGCGTGCCGCGCGCACGTATCCCGAGCGTCCCGCCGTGTCGCTGGGTACGAAGGTCGTGGCCACGTACGCGCAACTGCTTCGGCGCGCGATGGCGCTCGCCGCCGGCATGCGATCCGAGCTCGATTTGCAGCCGGGCGATTGCATTGCGTTGATCATGGCGAATTGTCCAGAGTACCTGGAAATTTTATACGCGACGTGGCTCGCGGGGCTGACCGCGGTGCCGATCAATGCCAAGCTGCATCCGGAAGAAGCGGCGTACATTCTCGAACACTCCACGGCGTGCGCTTGTTTCGTCAGCGCCGATCTGCACGCATCGATAGCGGCGCTGGAGAGCCGAATCCCGCAACTTTCGCGAGTAATCGAAGTGCCGTCGCGTGAGTACGAAGCATTGTGCCAAAGCGGCAAGATCGCGTCGTACGCCTCGCGACCCGATGACGTGGCGTGGCTGTTCTACACGAGCGGTACCACCGGCCGGCCGAAAGGCGTGATGATCACGCATCGGAATGTGATGGCGATGACGCTCTGCTATTTCGCCGACGTCGATCAGATCGCGGCGAACGATTGCGTGCTGCATGCCGCACCGATGTCGCACGGCTCGGGCATGTACAACTTTCCGCACGTGCTGCGCGGAGCGAATCAGGTGATTCTCGCCCAGGGCCATTTCGATCCCGCCGAGATCGTGAGTTTATGCAACCGATGGAACGGCGTTGCATTCTTCGCCGCGCCGACGATGGTGCGGCGTCTGGTGCTGCATCTCGAGCAGCATCCGGCGGCGCTGCCCGGTCTCAAGACGATTATCTACGGCGGCGGTCCGATGTATCTCGCCGACATTCAGCACGCACTCGCGATCATGGGCGACAAGTTCGTGCAAATCTTCGGGCAGGGCGAATGTCCAATGGCGATCACCTCGCTCACGCGCGAGCAGATTTCCGATCGTTCGCAGCCGCGCTGGGAAGACCGTCTGGCATCGGTCGGAACTGCGCAATCGGCGGTGGAGGTGATGGTGGCTGACGAACATGACCAGCCGCTGCCTGCGGGTGAAGTCGGTGAGGTGCTGGTTCGCGGAGATATCGTGATGAAAGGCTATTGGCGCGATCCGGAGGCCACTGCAGCGACATTACGCAACGGATGGCTCCATACCGGCGATGTCGGCTCGATCGACGACGACGGTTTTCTCACGCTGCGCGATCGCTCGAAGGACATGATCATCAGCGGCGGTTCGAACGTTTATCCGCGCGAAGTCGAAGAAGTGCTGCTGCGTCACCCGGCGGTGGTGGAAGTGTCGGTGGTCAGCCGGCCGCATGCCGATTGGGTGGAGGAAATCGTTGCGTTCGTTGTCTGCCGTGCGGGAATGCAGCTCCCCGAAAGCGAGCTCGATGATTTGTGTCTGCGCAACATCGCGCGCTTCAAACGGCCGCGCGCTTATCGCTTCGTCGACAGTCTGCCGAAAAACAACTACGGCAAAGTCCTGAAGACGGAATTGCGCGAGCGGCTGCGCGCGGAAACATGAGCCTGGAAATCGGCTAGCGTTTTTGGCCGGCGCCGGAAGTAAGCTGACGCACGGCGAAGTGCAGGACCACGCCGAGACGCGGCGGCAGAACATCTTCCGCTTCGTCCGCAGTCACCCAGCGGTATTCGTAATCTTCCAGGCCGCCATCGCCGGATGGAACGCGCAGCTCGACGTCGTCGGTTTGGCTTTGCGCGATGTAATAGCGGCTGACATCGCCGTCTTCGAACGCCAGGGTTTCGCGATGTTCTTCACC
>JBBRGM010000625.1:0-2552 GCA_038240725.1 Burkholderiales bacterium
GCGCTGCAATCCGACATCGGCGACCGGCAAAACATCCGGCCGCTGCAGATGGAAAATCAAAAACATCTCCGCAGTCCAGCGGCCGATGCCTTTGACGCGAACCAGGTCTTCGATGATGTCCTCATCGGCCATCGCCGGCCAGCTCAGCGGATCGAGCGCACCCGAATGAAAGCGCCCGGCGAGATCCAGCAGATAGCTCGCCTTCTGGCGCGATAACCCGGCGCTCGCCAGGGTAACCGGATCGATAACGGCCAGATGCTCCGGCGCGAAGATTTCCAGCGAACCGATGAGCCGATTCCACACGCTCTGCGCAGCCTTCACGGAAATTTGCTGCCCAACGATTGCGCGCGCCAATGCGACGAACGCATCGCTGCGCAAGGTAAGCTGCGTGCCGCGCGCGCGCTCGATCAACTCGCCGAGCTTCGCGTCGCGCTCGCTCAGGTGCGCTATGGCGCTATCCCAATAATGCGGTGTCGTCGTCATGATAGGGGGGCGATCGCGATGTAAGCTGCACCGCGATGTAGACTGCACGGTGACGCCGTGCTCGTTCCCGCGGGATTGCAAAGCGTGCAGTATCTCAACTAGTCCCAGGCGGCGTCGCGTGTATTCGCATTTTTTCAGTTCAAGCCCGGCATGATTGGCAACGTCGTCTTGTTTGCGCTGGGCGCGGCTTGGCTGCAGCAGCAAAGCGCGTTGCCGTCCGTGCTCTGGTCGTTTGCGTTTGCCGTTGCTTGTGCAGGATATTTTCTGTTCTTGCACGACCTACGCATGCGGCGGGCGCGCCGGCTGATCGGCGGCATTCTCAGTTTGTGCGCCGGTTTTCTGTGGGCCGCGCTGATCGCGCACATCAAGCTCGCAGATTATCTTCCGGAAGAATGGGAAGGCCGCGACGTCACAGTCGTCGGTGTCGTCGCCGATCTTCCGCAGAGCACCGAGCGCGGCATGCGCTTCGAGTTCGATGTCGAACGGGCTCGTACGCCGCTCGCGCGGATTCCGCGGCACGTCACCTTGAATCTTTATAACGACAGAAACGGCAAGGCGACTCCGGGCATTCGCGCGGGGCAGCGCTGGTCGTTCACGGTACGTCTGCGTCGTCCGCACGGTCTGGCGAATCCCAACGGATTCGATTTCGAGGCCTGGCTGCTCGAGCGCGGCATCCGTGCAACCGGTTATGTACGCCCGGATACGGGTGAGCACGCGCTCGACGCGGCGTTGCTGCAGCCGATGGTGTGGCGTCCGCTGTACGGCGTCGCCCGTGCGCGGGAGTGGGTGCGCAATCGAATCTTCCACGCGCTGCCGGACAACGCCAACGCCGGCGTGCTGGTCGCGCTTGCGATCGGCGATCAGCAGGCGATCTCACGCGGTCAATGGACGGTCTATACGCGCACGGGCGTGAACCATCTGATGAGCATATCGGGCCTGCACATCACGATGGTCGCGGGCTTGGGGTTTGCGCTGGTGCTCTGGTTGTGGCGCCGCGCACCGCGGCTGATGGCGCACTTGCCCGCCGTGAAAGCCGCCGCGGTCGCCGGCTTTATCACCGCGCTGGCTTACGCGCTGATGGCGGGCTACGGCGTCCCCGCGCAGCGCACGGTCTACATGCTCGGCGCGGTGGCGGTCGCGTTGCTCTGTGGTCTCGCAGCGGCTCCGGCGGTCGTGCTCGCGCTCGCGCTGCTGGTCGCCATCGTCGTCGATCCGATGTGCGTTCTTGCGCCGGGCTTCTGGCTTTCGTTCGGCGCGGTCGCGGTGATAATGTACGTCAGCCTCGGCCGGCTCGAGCAGCCGCAGTGGTGGGTGAACTGGCTGCGCGTGCAGTGGGCGGTGACGATCGGACTGGCGCCGTTTCTGGTCGCGTTGTTTCAGCAAGTGTCGATCGTCTCGCCGCTAGCTAATGCATTTGCGATACCGTTGGTCAGTTTGGCGATCGTGCCGTTGACGTTGATCGGTGTGATTGTTCCGGTCGACTGGCTACTGCGCTTGGCGGCATGGCTGATGGATTGGTGCAATCGCTGGCTGGCGTGGTCGAGCTCGCTCCCGGACGCGGTATGGCAGCAGCACGCGCCGGCGGTGTGGGCTGTTGTGTTGTCGCTGCTTGGCGCAGTGTGGTTGCTCGCGCCGCGCGGAGCGCCATCGCGCTGGCTCGGACTGTTCGCGTTTTTGCCGTTGTTTTTTCCACGCGTAGAAGCGCCGGCTAACGGCGAGTTGTGGATCGATGTGCTCGATGTCGGGCAGGGTTTGAGCACGGTGGTACGCACGCGGACGCATGCGTTGCTGTACGACGCGGGGCCGACGTTTTCATCCGATACCGACGCCGGCAGCCGCGTCGTCGTCCCGTTTCTCCGCGCGCAAGGCGTGCAGCGTCTCGACGGTTTTATCGTCACGCATGACGATAACGATCACAGCGGCGGCGCGCGCTCCGTGCTGGAAGCCGTACCGGTCGGTTGGCTGGCGAGCTCGTTACCGGCAGGTGCACAGTCGATCGATCTCGCCAAGCGTCGGCTGCGCTGCTTCGCCGGTCAGCACTGGGAATGGGACGGCGTGCGCTTCGAAGT
>JBBRGM010000626.1:0-2526 GCA_038240725.1 Burkholderiales bacterium
CCGTGTATTACGCCCCTCCGCCCGTGTACTACGATTCTCCGCCCGCGTATTACTCGCCCCCGCCGCGGTATTACGCGCCTGCAGCCATCTATCGACCCTATCCGGGCTACTACCGAAACGACAATGGGTGGGACCGTGGATACGAGCGGCGCGGACACGATCATGACGGTTGGCGCGGTCAGTACCGAGGGCGCGATCGCGACGAAAGCGGCGATCGCGACTGAGGGCCGCTGATGTCGCGGCCGTCGCCGATTGACACGAAGGTAATCGTCGCTACGATGATGTCGGTGCCTAAACCGTCGCCCACATCAACATTGAGAAACCATGAAAATTGCTACCGTGGCATTGTTTGCAGGACTGGTGTTGACCGCAGTTTCTGGTGCTGCAAACGCGAAGGGCTGCGTCAGTGGGGCAGCGGTTGGCGGCGTCGCTGGACACGTTGCCGGCCATCACGCGGTGTTAGGTGCCGCAGCCGGGTGCGCGATAAATCATCATCGCAACAAAGTGAAAGAAGATAAGGCGGCCGCAGGTGCGCAGCGTGCTCAGCCTGCGGTGCAGCCAGCCCCGCAGCCGTCAAAGTGATGTTCGCTTCGGCATGTGCGGGCGCTACAAATTAGAAGCGCGCTGCGCCACTCGGAGCGCGCATGGAAGAATCTCCGGTCAACCTTAAACTCGTGGCGTGCCGATTCTCGCGCGCGGAGCTCCTGCGAGGTTCATCCAACGCGCTGTGTCCGACGGAGATTCCCAGGCGCAGCATTTCCCATTTCCATTTCTGCACTGGGTGGTATGGAATTGTCGGGACGCGCGGATCGAGAATCGCACGACCGCGCACCATCTGGTGCGTGAGGGTTCGGAGGGCATCGGCATTCGGCCTGCATGACCACTCGCGACCATACTCAATCGCGCACTCACTGTACTTGCCAGATGGCTCCTTCTCTCCGGCAATCCAAAACAGCACCTCGCTGTGCGCTTTGAGCGCGCGAAACCGATAGCGCCTTGACGGCACGAGGACGCCGCTGCAGCGATTGTTCCGCCACGAACCTCACTGCAAGCGAAGGTGTAAATCGTCCACTCCCCTTTTAGGGTGATGAAGTCCGTCGCCCAAACGGCAATACCCAAACCTATAAAAATCGACGACAAGAAAAGGGATACGCGGCAGTTCATCTTGGGTTTGCGTGCGCTTAACCGGATCGGACGTGATTCCATCGACGTACAAGTGACAATCCGCCTACATCCTCAGCTCTCGTTCACTGCGGACCCCCGAGAAGTTCCGGTCCTTCGAACAGACGCTTCAGCGCGAGCAGAACCCGCGCTCTCGGTCGCGCGCCGTGTCCGCAACGCCGGCGTTCGGCGCCTCGACGAGTGCGATGACGACCGGAGGCCGCTTGCCGAGTTGGATCTGGCTCGTCGGGCTGCTGCTGATTGGCGCGTTCCTCTGGAAGATGTTCACGCGCAGCCGCGCCGCGTCGACCGGCAACTATGCGCTGCCAGGCATGCAGTCGAACGGCTACGGCCCCGTTAACCCGGGCGCTCAGTACGGAACAAACGGCGCGCCGATGGCCGGCCCGGGCAACAACGGACTGCTCAAGATGGGTCTGGCGGTTGGCGCCGGTGTCGCCGGCGGGATGCTGCTCGACGAGATGCTCCATCGCCGTGGCAGCGAACCCAACACGAACAACTTCGGCGGCCTTGATCCCAACAGCTACGACCCGGCGGCCGATCGTGCCGCCAGCGACTTCGAGAATCGCTCGATCGATTTCGGCCAGGGCAACGACGACTGGGATGCCGGTTCGATCGATACCGGCGGGGATGGTGGCGGAAGCTGGGATTAGACTCGCAGCGACGCGACGGGTACGGCGCTCCCGCGCGCAGGCAATCGACCGGACGACACAATGTTTCGCGTCAAAGTTTGCCCGACTGCTTTAGCCGCCTTTAGGACCCGGGGCAAGATGCTTGGAGTCGCACCTGTACGCAATTCCCAAATCCATTTGTCCAAATCGGATGGATAAGGAATCCAGCCAGAAAGTGCGTGCCGTTGAAGAGTCGAATGGAGTCAAAGCGATTGTAATTCCATAAGGGCACCCACCCTCCGGACTGCGTCGATGCGCATCCCTGGGTTGGCAAACATTCCCTAGTGCACCTTTGAGTTAGACAGGCGGCTTCACACGGCTGATAGTCAACGCTCGGGTGCGCAGGGACGCTCCCCTCAGCCGCTCTTCTCGCAGGCAAGGACGATCCCTTCCCTCGCTACTTGTTCCGCAGAATAAAACACACGGTTTCGAAAATATCTCTTCGCAAGATACTCTTCATTCTTGTTTATAAACAATACTTGCGACAATTGCTTCTTAAACTCCAAGGTAATCACCGCACCGGATGTATGACTGGACGAATACGTCAGTGGTTACCGACTAAACGCCGCCTGAAGATCGCGCTGGCTACTAACCCCGCTCTGCAATAACAGCATCAGTAGAATGCGAGCCTTGGCTGGTGGTAAATCATCGGCCATTACTGCGCCGGCTTCTGCTA
>JBBRGM010000627.1:0-2519 GCA_038240725.1 Burkholderiales bacterium
CCGCGAACGGCGCTGTAAGCGAAACATTCGCTAAATCGCGAACTCGTGGTCTTGAATCTGCTCAAATCCCTATTGCTGCTTTGCAGCAAGCGGATTTTAGCCTATAGGAATCGTTAATTTGACCGTTCTATGGTGCGACGCATATAGGAACTCGCTAATGTTGAGCCAACGCGTACTGAGACAGCCAATCGTCCGAGCTTTGTCGGAGCCTGAGGACTTGACGCCTCGTTTCGTCGAAGGCGGGGCCGGCAAGATCGCGTATTACACTGCGCGCAGTCCGCATGCGAGAGCGGTGGAAACCGTCTTGTTGATCCACGGTGCGGGGATGAGCGCGCGCTCATGGGGCGACACGATCGAGTCGTTGAGCCGC
This sequence comes from Burkholderiales bacterium, assembly GCA_038240725.1. Classification (GTDB taxonomy): domain Bacteria; phylum Pseudomonadota; class Gammaproteobacteria; order Burkholderiales; family SHXO01; genus SHXO01. Next base: position 371 of record JBBRGM010000627.1, read on the forward strand.
AATGTGGATGTTCTGGCGATCGATCTTCCGGGTCACGGTGCATCCGATCCGATCGATGAGGTCACGGTCGAACGCTACGTCGATGCCACGATCACGCTGCTGACGAACTTCGGCATCGGACCTGTGTTCGTCGCGGGTCATTCGCTGGGCGGCAGCGTCGCATTGGCGCTCGCCTCGAGCCGGCCCGATCTGGTCAAGGGCCTGATCCTGGTTTCGACCTGCGCAAAAATTCCCCGCGACAATAACCCGATGAAAGCGCTGCTGGGAGCGCTGCCGGCGCCGCTGCGCCGAATGCTATTTTTCACCACTGCCAGAAGCATGCTGTTCGGTGTCGCGGCACCTGGCGACGCCGTGCAGATAGCACTGAACGAGCTGCGCGACTGCCCGCCCGAGACGATCAAGAAGGACGTCGCGGCAGCCGAAGCGATGGATCTCGAAAGTGCGGCTCAGCAGCTCGGCATGCCGACGCTCATCTTGTGCGGGACCGCGGATATGGTGACGCCGATGCGGCTCTCCGAGCGGTTGCATCAGCTCGTTCCAGGCTCGCAGCTCGAGATCGCGCCGCGAGTCGGCCACATGCTGCCCCTCGAAGCGCCGGAGTGGACGAACGAAAAGATCCTGGCGTTCGTCGGCTGGATGGACGCAAAAGAAACGCGCAAGGCGGTGATCGTCGAACCGGTGCCGCCGCTGCAATTGGTTCGCCAGCTCGTCAGCCGTGTGCGGGCGCTGTACCGCTGAGCACGGCCGCACGCCACCGCGCTCAGTCTTCGATCTCCTGTAAGTAGCGATACATCTCCGTGTGGTCCGCCGCACGGTCCAGTTTGGCGGCTGCGTCTGACCACAGGCGCAGCGTTTCCTGCCCGAGCGGCATGGACCTGCCGACCGACTCGCCGAGATTCATCGCGATCCCGAGATCTTTCGCCATGAGCTGCAGAGAAAATCCCGAGTTGAACGCGCCCGACAGCATGAACTGCTTCGCTTTGTTCTCCGTCGAGTTGTTCTTGCCGGTGGAGTTGTTGAACACGTCGGTGACGATGGCGGGGTCCAGACCGAATTTCTGCGCGACCAGCAGCGCTTCCGCTGCGGCGACCAAGCCGGCAGCCGAAACGTAATTATTCAGCGCCTTCACCGCATGACCGGCGCCCGCAGGCCCGACGTGCGTGACGACCTTCCCCATCTCCTTGAATAGCGCGACCTGCGCATCGAACTGCGTTTGCTCGCCGCCGACCATGATCGCGAGCGATCCATCGACTGCGCGTTTGACACCGCCCGACACCGGCGCATCGAGAAAATGCAAGCCGCGCTCGCGCAGCGCACTCGCAAGCGCCTTCGAGCGCATCGGCTGCGAGGAGCTCATATCGATGACTGTCGCGCCCTTCTGCAGAATATCGATGAGCCCACGCTGATTGGCTGCACCGAGCACGGTCGCATCGACGATGTCCGAGTTCGGCAGCATGGTGATCACCACATCGGCGTTTGCAAATGCTTCCGCCCCTGTTACCGCTACGGCGTCGGGATGTGCGTCGATGAAACGCTTTACGGTTGCTGGCGCCGCATCGAGAACCATGAGCGCATAGCGCGCGTGATGCAGACGGCTTGCCATCGGGTAGCCCATCATCCCAACACCGATGAAGCCGATTTTCTGCGTTGTAGAGGTCATCGAATATCCAGAAGTGATTGAGTGAGTAATTGGTCAGCTCGCTGCGGCGGCACGCGCCTGCGCACGCGAGCGAATCGCTTCGAAATCGGACGGCACCGAGTGCAGATCGAGACGTCGCCCAGCCTTGACGATCTGGCTCGGCACGTCGTGACCGATCAGCGCCGGCAAACGGCGGGATGCATCCATCAGCTTCGCCAGATCGACGCCGGTGTCGTAACCCATCAGTTCGAGCGCATGGACGATTTCCTCGCTGCACACGTTGCCGCTCGCGCCCGGCGCGTACGGACAGCCGCCTAACCCGCCGATCGCTGCATCGAATCGATTCGCGCCGGCGTCGATGCTGGCCATCACTTTGGCGAGTCCCATGCCGCGCGTGTTGTGAAAGTGCAAGGTCAGCTCGGTATCCGGCCAGCGCGAACGAAACGCATCGGTCAACCCCGCCACTTGATTGGGAAACGCCATGCCGGTGGTGTCGCACAAGCTCACTCC
>JBBRGM010000628.1:0-2518 GCA_038240725.1 Burkholderiales bacterium
TCGCACTCCTCCTCGGAAATTCAGACTGCGTGGTTGGCCTGTTGGGTTGCTGCTTTTTCGAGATGCAGCCTGATCCTGCCGCGCCTCGTTGCTATCGCTTTCAGCGGCGATATGACATTTGCCGACGGCAGTGTGAGCGTGAGCTTTCGCTGTGTCAAGGCAACCCGCGCGCTACGCTGTGAGGCGCATGCGAACGTACTTATGCAGCGCTGAAGCGACACCGTGTTCGCGTCGCGACCGGCGTTGCGTCGAAGCGCATCGCGGCGTCGGCGAGGCTGAATATGCGGCGTCGCAGTACGCAAGTTATTGCGTGAACGTTCGCTGCGTTGCACCTGCTGCGCGAGCGACAGCAGCCGCCGCCGCAAACGACGCCGAGCGCGAGCCTGTACCATTGACTTGCGCCATCAAATCCAAAGCCCAGCTTAGAAGGAGACCAGCATGCAAGGCGTCGTTTTCCCCGGAGATCGCAAGGTCCAGATTCTCGATTTTCCCGATCCCACCCCCGGTCCGGGCGAAGTCGTGCTGGAAATAAAGGCGTCCGGCATGTGCGGCAGCGATCTCAAGTTCTATCGCGCGTCAGGCGGCGCGGCATCGCTGGGCTTTACCGCCAGCGCCGGCCCGGTCGTCGCGGGCCATGAGCCGTGCGGCGTCGTCGTCGCAGTCGGCGCCAACGTTTCGGAAAAGCAGGCACGCATCGGCATGCGCGCAATGCAGCATCACTATCGCGGCTGCGGGGTGTGCGCGCATTGCTCGACCGGCTGGATGCAGCTTTGCGTAGAGGGCGTCGCCGAGGTGTACGGCATCACCGGCAACGGCGGCCACGCGAAGTACATGAAGTGTCCGGCGCGAACGCTGGTGGCGCTGCCGGAAGAGCTGTCGTTCGAAACCGGCGCGGCGATCTCGTGCGGCACCGGTACGGCGTGGGGCGCGTTGCAACGGCTGGGATTGCAAGGCGACCATACGATCGCTATCTTCGGTCAGGGCCCGGTCGGTTTGTCGGCGACGCAACTTGCGTCCGAGATGGGCGCACGCGTAATCGCATTGGATACCAGCGAGGAGCGTTTGTCGCGCGCGAAAGAATTTGGCGCGGATGCGCTGATCAATCCGAAGACGACCGACAACGTCGTGCAGGCAATCAAAGATCTCACGCATGGACTCGGTGCGCATCTTTCGCTCGACGCGTCGTCATCGCCGCAGGCGCGTGCGCAGGCAGTCAAATGCGTGCGCACCTGGGGCAAAGCCTGCTTCGTCGGCGAAGGCGACAGCGTGACGCTCGACGTGAGCAACGATCTGCTGCGTCGGCAGGTAACGCTGATCGGATCGTGGACGTTTTCGACCGTCGGTCAAGCGGAATGCGCGCGATTCATCGCGGATCGCGGCGTCGATGTCGACCACCTGTTTACGCAGCGCTGGAAGTTGCATCAAGCCGAAGAAGCGTATCGATTGTTCGATTCGCAAACGACAGGCAAGGGCGTAATCCTGCCGTCGTAACGGCGCTTTGAAGTAGCAGCAACGCCGTTTACTGTTCGCTTTATGAAATGCCGTGATGAAGCTCGACTCGCGCATTCATCACGGCATGCTCGTCGAATACCGAGCGGCTGATTGCAACGCTTATCCGCGCCGAGTGTGCTGCTTTCCGCAGCGTTAGTCGGCGCCAGCTTTTTCCCGTCCACCCACATGTCGGACGTGGTCACGCTTGCGTCCGAACAGATCAACCCGCACCGCAAATCCGGCGGCGCGTTCGATACCCGTTATCTCACCAGGTCGCCGCGTTACCAACGTCGCCGAGGACCCCGTCGGGACAGGCCCGGAATGCCGAGGCCTGCCAGCATGAGCGCAGGGCGATGGGTCTGGTACGAGGTGAATTTGCCCGCGTTGAAAGCGGCCACTTGCAGAGACACAGGACCGTGCCGATCGATGCGGCTTGCGATAATTGCAAGTGCTCGGTCCATGCACCGCGCGGGCGCGCGATGACCCGTTGCTGTGCACGAGCAGCGTTGTCGTATCGCGGACGCTCGCAAACTGGACCGGGCTTCGCGGGACGCTGAACGCCGAGCCTGTAAGAACAGCGTCGCCATCGTGAGAAAATTCGTGGAGTCTTTTTTGCTTGCGCACTGCTGCCCGCGCGGGTACAACCTGACAACAGGGCAATGTTCAAGCTTGCAGCATTCAGCGACGCAGTCCTCAAACTGCATACGATCGCGCAAGAAGAACCGGTCGAGCGTTTTCAAGAGACCGCGCTCTCGCACATCCAGACGATTCTCCCGTTCGACACGGCATGGTGGGGAATCATGTCGCCCAAGGCAGAGACGCTTACGCTGAATTGCTCGGTGGCGTATCGCCTGCCGTCCAGCTATGTGCCGATGTGGGAGGCGCTCAAGCACGACGACGCGGTCGCGCAGACGGTGCGCGACCGGCCCAAGACCACCGTGTATTTCGACCGGCGCGGGCTCGCGCAGGCGCCCGGCCTTCTCACGTTGACCAGCGAACACGACATCGCCCAGGCGTTCTGCACCTC
>JBBRGM010000629.1:0-2506 GCA_038240725.1 Burkholderiales bacterium
CACCGTCAGATGCGGATACAGCGCATAGCTCTGAAACACCATTGCGATGTCGCGCTCGCCCGGTGCGAGGCCATCGATCGGCTGAGCATCGAATGAGATCGAACCGGAGCTTGGACGCTCGATGCCCGCGATCATCGCAAGCAGGGTGGACTTGCCGCAGCCGCTCGGACCGACGAAGGTGAAGAACTCGCCGTCCTCGATCACGAGATCGAGCGGCGCGAGGATGCGCTGCGTTCCGAATCTTTTTTCCAGCGAGTGAAATTGGATGCGCGCCATTAGCCTTTCACCGCACCCGCAGTAAGCCCTACTACGATCTGCCGCTGAAACATGATCGCGAGCAGGACTAGCGGCAGCGACACCACGACCGATGCCGCCGCGATCTCGCCCCATGGCACGACGTGGAGACCGGGAAACAGCGCGATCGCAACCGGAATCGTCCGCGCAGCATCAGTCGACGTGAAGCTGAGCGCAAATAGAAATTCGTTCCATGCGTAGATGAATACCATCAGTCCGGCCGCCAGCAACCCGGGCGTTGCCAACGGCAGAATTACTTTGCGCAACGCGCCGAACGCGGTGCAGCCGTCGATTCGCGCCGCGACATAGAGCTCGCGCGGCAGCGTGCTGAAGAAATGCGTCAGCAGCCAGATCGCCAGCGGCAGCGAGAACGTCGTGTAGGTGAGGATGAGCCCGGCCAGCGTATCGCGAAGGCCCACTGCGTTGAGCAGCAGGAACAGCGGGCTCACCGTGGCGATCGGCGGAAACATCGACACCGACAGCACCAGCGCGAGGATCAGCGGTTTTCTTCGTACCTGGAGAAACGTCAGTGCGAAAGCGGCAAGCGTGCCGACCGCGAGGGCCAGCAGCGTGGTCATCGTTGCAACAACTGCGCTGTTGAAAATTATGTGCGGAAAACTGGAGTCGCGGAAGATCGCAGCGTAGTGCTCCAGCGTGGGATGACTCGGCAACAAAGGCGGCAGCGACAACAACTCCGCGTCCGGCTTGATCGACGTCAGCACCTGCCAGGCGAACGGCAGCAATGAGTAGGCGACGATCACTATCAGACCCAATGCGCGCAGGATTTGTTTCATGCAAGCGAGCCCCGCAGCAAACGAGCGTACAGCACTGTGGTCACCGCCACGCAGGCGAACACGGCAACGGCGATTGCAGACCCATAGCCCAGGTCCAGCGCCTGGAACAGCATTTTGTACGCGTACAAAGACAGCGTCTCGGTCGTGTCCGCGGGGCCGCCGCCGGTCAACACATACAACGTGTCGAACACACGAAATGCATCGATCGTGCGAAACACCAGCACCACGAGAATGAACGGCGCGAGCAGAGGCAGCGTGACTCGTCGCAGCACCATCCAGGCACCGGCGCCGTCGACCGCAGCAGCGTTGTAGACGTCGCGCGGAATGCTGTTGAGGCCGGCGATCAGCAGCAGTGCGACGAACGGCGTGGTCTTCCAGACATCCATCGCGATCGCCGCATGCAGCGCCCAAGTCGGACTGCCGAGCCAATTAACGTGCGTGTGGAGTATGTAGTTGAGAACACCGAGGTCGGCGTTGTACATCCATTCCCACATGCGCGCCGACACCGCGGTCGGCACCACCCAGGGGATCAACACGATCGCGTACAGCGCGCCTCTGCCGCGCGTCGCCCGATGCAGCAGCAGCGCGATGATCAGACCGAGAACCAACTCGAGCGCAACCGAGAATCCGGTGAAGTAAACGGTGTTGCCGAGCGCATTCGAGAACCGCACGTCGCCTGCCATGCGCAGATAATTTCCGGCGCCGACGAAACCCGAATGTGCCTGCACGAATGAATGCCGATGCAGGCTGAGCCAGGCGACCCACGCAAGCGGGAACAGCGTGACCACGCCGAATAGCGCCGCACTCGGCAGCAGATACCACAGCGGCCGCTCGAGCTGGCGTTCAATGCTCATCGCTGATGATTCTCGCTAGATCGCGCTGCGCTCTCGACAGCGCCTGCTCCGGCGTACGCACGCCCGACACGATCGCACTGAATTCGCTTTGCAGCACGAGCGACAAGCGCACGTAATCCGGCGACACCGGACGGGCGCGTGCGCTGGCAAACACCGGCGCCAGCGTCGCCAGAAACGGATGGCGCGCAAGCAGCTCGGGATCGTCGTAGAGCGCACGGCGCGACGGCTGAAAACCATACGCCAGCGCAAGTTTGCGCTGCGATTCGGCTGAGGTGAGATACGCGATCAGTGCGTCGGCATCCTCCGCGTGTTTCGACCAGCGATTCACCGCCAAATGCCAGCCGCCCAGGGTCGACGCCGATGCATGTCCAGGAAAATGCGGGAGCACCGTGATGCCGACTTTGTCTTTCACCGGCGATCCGTCCTGCTGGAACAGGCTCCACGCATACGGCCAGTTGCGCAGGAACACCGCGCGGCCTTGACCGAACACGTGACGGCTCGGCTCCTCCGTCGCAGTAGTGACGGACGCCGGCGTCACGCCATCGTGCCCCACCAGGTCCGCCA
>JBBRGM010000630.1:0-2499 GCA_038240725.1 Burkholderiales bacterium
GCCGCAGCGGAGATCAATACTTACGCTACGAGCAGCCGCTTCATCCAATCCAGCAGAACAATCGGAAGTAATTCCGGCTTCGCCAGCAACGCGTACTGGCGTGCACCGAACACGGCGGGCAGGTAGTTGGATGCTTGCCGATCCACCGTCAGGCAAAACGAAAAGATTCCCTGGAGTCTCGCTTCTGTCACGGCCTGCCGTGTGTCCTCGACGCCGTAACGGCCTTCATATCGATCGACATCATTCGGCTTGCCATCGGAAAGCAGCAACAAAAGTCGATGCGCAGCAGGTTCGCGCATCAGCGTTGTACTGGCGTGACGAATAGCGGCGCCCGCCCGTGTGAATTGTTCCGGTTCGAGTGCGGCGATTCGGCGCGCGACGTCGTTGTTGTAGGGCTCGTCGAACCGCTTGATCGTGCGTACGGTCACCGCATGCGGCCCTTGGCCCGAAAAAGCCTGCACCGCATACGGCTCCCCCATTCCGTCCAACGCTATGCAAACCAGCAGGAGTGCTTCGCGCTCGACATCGATTACCCGCCGATTGGCTGAGACCCAAGCGTCGGTGGACCCGCTGATGTCGATGAGCAGCATGATGGCCATGTCACGCTTGGAGCGACGATGCGTTTGATATACCGCCTGCATCATTGGCAATCCAGCGCGAAAGTCGGCATGGCTGTCGATGTATGTCTCGAGATCGAGCTCCTCGCCATCGAGTTGTTTTCGCACTCGCGTCCGCTGTGCGCTCAGCATCTCGAATCGCCGGCGGATCGCATCGAGCATCGAGCGATGCTCAGCCAGCGTGCGATCTATCCATTGTTGAGAACCCGACTGCGGAACCAGTATTCTTATCGTCGCACCGGGCTCGAGATACGCATTGATACGGTAATCCCATTCGGGGTAATTCATGCTGGCCGCCTGCCCGGCGGACGCCTCCATCGCGCGCCTTGCCAACGTGTCCGGAGGATCGTCCGACAGCAGCACTTCCTTTGGCCGTCCCGGCGTCGAAACCAGCCGAGCTTCCGTGAGCTCGGAAAGCGAGTCGGCAAATTCCTCAGCAGCCGCATGCTCGTCGCGGTCCGTCGGTCGCTGCATCCCAAAGGGATCTTCGGCATGTTCCTGCGGCTGCGACGACTGGATCATCCATGCGCCCTGGCGGACGTCGTCCTCGTCCTCGCCCGGTTTGCGCACGTTCGGACGACGGTTCAAACGGGCGCTGCGCGGCTGTGTCGATGCGTCGTCGCCAGCCATGGGGTCCGAGTGCGCTGACGCGGTAGGCGCCACTCCGATCGGCACACGCAGCTCGCCTGTCCACCAGTCTTTAAGCAGCGGATTGGCACCAAGCAACTGCGCTTTGCCGGCGTCAGGCATGATTTGCGTCGCCAACCTGTGAGCGATGCGCGCAGACTTTTCAGGCGACGCCGATATCGGAATGTCGCCGTCCGGGTTTCTGCAATCCTGTTGCAGCAGCGTTCGCACGAACGTCTCGAGCGGCTGTCGCTCCATGGGGAACGTCGCGAGCGCCGGTCGGGCAGCCAGCGCGGCGTGCCGCAGCGCGTTCAACGATCCCGCCATTCCCGGTAGCTGCCGCACAAGCGCTGCGTCGGCTGCGTAGGCTTCTATCAGCAAATAGAGATCGTGGACCAATGGCGTAGATGGAGTTCCCATCATCGCGGCGCTGCCCCGGCAGGCGCGTGTCGCCTGCTGTAGTGCCATAGTCCGAAAGCGGTCGATTGCAACATCAGGGTCCATGATGCCGACATCGAGGGGCAACCAGATGCAGACGCCATCTGTCGCCGGTATCGCGCGCTGCACTCGCGGCCGCTCGCGGCGCCTGAATGCCGTTGTGAGAAAAGTCGGCGGTGCGGGTGTCTGCGCGGTTCGAAGTGGATACGTCGTTCCGAACACCGCCGCAATCAGCAAGTCGATCCGCTGTGCGACGTCCGCCAACGCGACCGTTCGCGCCGGCGGAGATTTCGCACGATGCCGGCGCCAGAGTGCTTGCGCATAAATCGTGGCATGCCGCGCGACATCGGTAATGACATCTTCGGCTTCGGCCATGCGGCGCGATTGCGAAGCTAGACCAAAGTCACGTCAACAAGATCGCGCATCGCCGCGACCAACGACTCATCGTCCGAAAGCGGAGAGATTATTGCGCTGTAGCACGCCTGCCGGTCGGAAATGCCGCTGGCAATCAGCCGCGCGGCAGCGATCAGGAGCCGGGTGCTTGGCACCTCCGCCAAGCCACGGTCGCGCAACGCGCGCAGTCGGTGGCCCAGTGTTACGAGGGCCTGCGCCGTCGCCCGGTTGGATCCACCTTCTCGTTCGACGATGGCGGCTTCACGCTCGGCCGGGGGAAAGTCGAAGTCGAGCGCCACGAAGCGCTGGCGCGTGCTGGGTTTCAGATCCTTCAGCATGCGCTGGTAACCGGGGTTGTAGGAAACGACCAATTGAAAACCCGGTGCCGCCTCGATTGTCTCGCCGGTTTTGTCTATCGGCAGAA
>JBBRGM010000631.1:0-2492 GCA_038240725.1 Burkholderiales bacterium
GATCTGCAATCGAGTCCGCGCGAATCCCCGGCATGCGTAGCGTTGGAATAGAATTCGCTTTCGCTGAGCGCTTTCCCAGTACACCTTCATGGCCACTTCCGCGACCGCACAGCAGGCTCCTCCGCAGCGGCAAGCCGACCGACGACTCACGCTCGATGAAATCTTGCGTGAGCTCGTAGCCGATGAGCTGGTGACGGCCGAAGCCTCCAACGCACTGCTCGCAACCAAAGCATTGCGTCGCGGCGACAATCATCCACTCGTGCTGATTGCCGAGCAAAAATGGAAAGATCCGCGCAATCCACGCCACACGTTGCAGCTCGATGCGCTGACCGAATGGCTGGCCGGCAAGATCGGCTTGCCGTATATGCACATCGATCCGTTCAAGATCGATTTCGCAGCCGTTACCAAAGTGATGTCGAATGCGTATGCCAATCGCTTTCGCATTCTGCCGGTGCAGGTGACGATAAAGGAAGCCGTCGTCGCTACCTGCGAGCCATTCGTGCGCGAGTGGGAACCGGAGCTCTCGCAGATTCTGCGGCTCGAGATCAAGCGCGTACTCGCGAATCCGGTCGACATCAGCACCTATCAGATCGAGTTCTACAACCTCGCGCGATCGATCAAGGGCGCTTCCCAGCAGAATCGCGGCGTCAGCGACATCGCTAATTTCGAGCAGCTGGTTCAGCTCGGGCAAAGCAACAAGCTCGATGCCAACGATCAGCACATCGTCCAGATCGTCGATTGGCTTCTGCAATATGCATTCGAGCAGCGCGCCAGCGACATTCATCTCGAGCCGCGGCGCGAAGCGAGCAACGTGCGCTTCCGCATCGACGGTGTGCTGCATCAGGTATATCAGATCCCCACGCCGGTGATGGGCGCGATGACGAGCCGCATCAAAATCCTCGGGCGCATGGATGTGGTAGAGAAACGCCGCCCGCAGGATGGCCGCATCAAAACGCGCACGCCGGACGGCGACGAAATCGAGTTGCGCCTGTCGACGATGCCGACCGCCTTCGGCGAAAAACTGGTGATGCGTATCTTCAACCCCGATGTGCTGGTGAAGAATTTCACTGAGCTCGGCTTTTCCGAAGAAGACAAGAAGCGCTGGAATCAGCTGGTGACGCGGCCGCACGGCGTGATCCTGGTCACCGGCCCGACCGGTTCGGGCAAGACGACGACGCTCTATTCCACGCTCAAACAATTGGCAACGTCCGACGTCAACGTGTGCACCATCGAAGATCCGATCGAAATGGTCGAGCCGCAGTTCAATCAGATGCAGGTGCAGTCCAACATCGGGCTCGATTTCGCGACCGGCGTCCGCACGCTCATGCGGCAGGACCCCGACATCATTATGGTCGGCGAGGTGCGCGATGCGGAAACCGCGGACATGGCGGTACAGGCCGCGCTGACCGGGCATCTGGTGTTGTCGACCTTGCACACCAACGATGCGCCGTCCGCGATTACACGTCTGCTCGACATCGGCGTCGAACCGTTCTTGCTGCACTCCACCGTGCTCGGCGTGCTCGCGCAGCGTTTGGTCCGCACGCTGTGCCCGCATTGCCGCGAGCCGGGTACGATCGACGACGAAGTCTGGAAGGCGCTCGTCGCACCCTGGCAGATACCCACACCGAATAAAATAAATTTCGCCAAGGGCTGCCTCGAATGCCGGATGACCGGCTACATGGGCCGGGTCGGCATCTACGAAATGATGACCTTGTCGCCGGCACAACGGCGACTGATCACCAGCGACACCGATCTGAACGCGGTTCGCGATCAAGCGATGCGCGATGGCATGCGTCCATTGCGCGTGAGCGGTGCGCTGAAAGTCGCTGCCGGCGTCACCACAGTCGAAGAAGTCATGAAGGTCGCGCCCCCCGTCTCAGGCGATCGCCGCTCCGTGTAAAAACTTAAGGAAGCTTAAGAACAAGTCTTGCGAGCGCGACTGGGGTGCTTTGGGCCGAGGGCAAGAGGGCGAGGACGCCGTGTTGCCCGCCTACACCAGGATGAGGCCACGCGGGCATCGGCCCAAATCACCCCGGTCCCTCTATAGAGACGACAGATCATTGGGTTGCGTCAGGTGCGGCGTCTGCATCGTTGCGCTCCTCGCCAAGGTACCTACCTTGACTTCGTCGCGACGCCTCGCATCCATCCGCACCTGACGCAACGCGCACGCAAGACTTGTTCTTAAGCTTCCTTAAGTCAAAGGCCAATCACGCCGAGAATGTAAGCAGCCCGCTCGGAGTGACGATGTGATTCGTACTGCCCCGTGGGGGAAATCCGTTTTTGTCCAACTTGCGCTGATCCTGCTGCTCGCCGCCGCATATGTCGGCGCGGCCCGCGTAAGTCATCTCTTCAGCGGCCACCCGCTGCACGGGCTTGCGACGCATGCCGGTATCGTGTGGGTTCCAGCCGGCATTGCGCTCGCCGCTCTGCTTCTCGGCGGCATGCGGCTCGCGCCCGGCGTTGCGCTCGGCGCGTTTGCCGCGGCATATAGC
>JBBRGM010000632.1:0-2484 GCA_038240725.1 Burkholderiales bacterium
TTAGCGAATGCGCGGCTTGTTCCCAGTACGGCGCCAGCTCGGCAACACGCTCGAACAGCGCTTCTTGTTTGAACAGATCCAACGTCGCGATCGCTGCAGCCGATGCGAGTGGATGACCCGAATACGTGTAGCCGTGGAACAGCTCGATCGCGTTTTCAGGGCCTTGCATGAACGCGTTGTAGATTTCCTGCTTCGCGATGACTGCGCCCATCGGCACGGCTGCATTGGTGAGTGCTTTTGCGCAGGTGATGAGATCGGGCGTGACGCCGAAGGTCTGCGCCGCGAACGCGCTGCCGGTGCGGCCGAAGCCGGTGATGACTTCGTCGAAAATCAGCAGAACGCCGTGCTTGTCGCAGATTTCGCGCAGCCGCTGCAGGTAACCCTTTGGCGGCAGCAGCACGCCGGTCGAGCCGGCGACCGGCTCGACGATCACCGCCGCGACATTCGATGCGTCGTGCAGAGCGATGACACGCTCGAGGTCGTCGGCCAGATGTGCACCCCAGGCCGGTTGTCCCCGCGAGTAGGCGTTCTGCTCGAGGTTGTGCGTGTGCGTAATGTGATCGACGGCCGGCAGCAGCTGGCCGTTGAACACCTTGCGATTGGCGACCATGCCGCCCACCGAAATGCCGCCGAAGCCGACGCCGTGATAGCCGCGCTCGCGTCCGATCAGCACCCGGCGCGTGCCTTCGCCGCGGATGCGGTGATAGGCCAGCGCGATCTTGAGCGCGGTGTCGACCGCCTCGGAGCCGGAGTTTACGAAGAACACGCGGTCCATGCCTTTCGGCGTGATCTGCACAAGCCGCTCTGCCGCGAGGAACGGACCAGGGCTGTGCATCTGGAAGCCGGTCGCGTAATCGAGCGTCTCCGCCTGCTTTTTGATCGCGTCCACGATCGGCTGGCGGCAGTGCCCGGCATTCACCGCCCACAGACCGGCGATGCCATCGAGAATCTGGCGGCCGTCGTGGGCCGTGTAGTACATGTCCTTGGCAGCGACCAGTAAGCGCGGATTCGCTTTGAACTCGCGATTGGCGGTAAACGGAATCCACAAGGGATCGAGATTCAATTGAGCGAGCAGCTCTTGTTCGCGGGTGCCCATCGAGGCTTCCTCCGGAAATTGGCAGCGCCCCGTCGGGCGCCCGAAATTGGCAGCGCCCGGTTGGGCGTTGGAATTGGCAGCGCCCCGTTGGGCGCGGCGGCAGGTGATGGCAGGATTATAGTCTTGCAAGCTGGTCCTAGTCATTGCGTATACGGATCGTGCGATGCGATGCGGCGCTGCATGGTGCGCATGTTGGCCCATGCGCTGCGGCGCGCCGCGCGGTTGCTGCCGCCAAACGATTACCGTATTCTTGATTTGCCCTTGCGCCTCGATCTTGGCCACTGTTTGCCTCGCGCGCACCCAGACTCTGCCGCACACAGAGCACTTCGCAGCACACAGGAACGTCGATGAATCTCAACTACACACCCGAAGAGCAAGCCTTTCGCGAACAAGTGCGCGAGTTCGTTCGTACGCAGCTACCGTCGGACATCAGCCGCAAGGTGATCGAGCACAAGCGGCTCAGCAAAGAAGACCACGTGCGCTGGCAAAAGATTCTGCACACCAAGGGTTGGATCGCGCCCGGCTGGCCGGTCGAGTACGGCGGCACCGGTTGGAACGCGGTGCAAAAACATATTTTCGACGACGTCTGCGCGGATGCAGGTGCGCCTCCGGTGATTGCGTTCGGCGTCAACATGGTTGGCCCGGTGATCATCGCGTTCGGGACGCCGGCACAGAAGGAGCGTTACCTGCCGCGCATCCTTGCGAGCGACGACTGGTGGTGTCAGGGTTACTCCGAGCCGGGCGCCGGTTCCGATCTCGCTGCGCTGAAGACCCGCGCAGAACGCCGCGGCGATCACTACATCGTAAACGGCCAGAAGACCTGGAACACGCTCGGCCAGTATGCGGACATGATCTTCTGTCTGGTGCGCACGGCGAGCGGTGGCAAGCGCCAGGAAGGCATTTCGTTTCTGCTGATCGACATGCGCACACCCGGCATTACCGTGCGGCCCATCATCACCTTGGAAGGCGAGCACGAAGTCAACGAAGTGTGGTTCGAAGACGTCGAAGTGCCAGCGGAAAATATCATCGGCGACGAAGGCCGCGGCTGGACTTATGCCAAGTTTCTCCTCTCGCACGAGCGCACCGGCATCGCTGCGGTCGGCCGCTCCAAGCGCGAGCTGCGCTACTTGAAGCAAATGGCGGCGCAGGAAATGCAAGACGGCAAGCCGTTGATCGAGGACGTACGCTTCCGCGACAAGATCGCACGCCTGGAAATAGACATCATGGCGCTCGAGATTACGATTCTGCGGGTGGCATCGGCCGAGCGCGAAGGCCGCGCGCCCGGACCGGAAGCGTCGATACTGAAGATCCGCGGCACCGAAATACAGCAGGCGCTCACGGAATTGATGATGGAAGCGGTCGGTCCTTACGCACTGCCGCATCTGCCC
>JBBRGM010000633.1:0-2480 GCA_038240725.1 Burkholderiales bacterium
GAAGTTGTCGCGCGCGAGCCGCTCGTGATGTCCGTAGTGGATCGCGTAGATTTTGTAGATGTCCCCGCTGGGCATCGCATTGTCGGCCATTTCTTGTCTCCTCCGTTTGCGTATTCTGTGCGCGCGAATCGGCGCTCGCTCCAGGGCTGCGAGGCATTGTAATGAGTTTCGCGATGAGCCACGGCGGACGTCTATAATCCAGCGTCGCCGCACGGCCAACCACCCTCAGGACTGAGCCCAGCATGCCGCATTATTCCGATCATCTCGCGGAATGGACCGCCGCGCTCGAATTCGATTCGCTGCCGGCAGACGTCGTCGAGAGCACCAAGCTCCGAATCCTCGACGTACTCGGACTCGCGCTGGCGGGACTCGGCACGGACTACGGCCGGTCGGTGCGCAGCGCGACCGCAGCCATGGGCGCGAGCGGCAAGAGCCGCATCTTCGGCACCGGGGACGCGGTCGGACCGACCTTGGCGGCGTTCGCGAATGCCGCGCTCTCGCAGTCGCTCGAGTACGACGACACCCATAACGAATCCATCGTGCATATGAGCAGCCCGTCGGTCGCGGCTGCGCTTGCGCTATCGGAAACTTCGATCGTTACGGGCAAGCAACTCATCACCGCGATCGCGCTAAGCAGCGAAATCGCGTGCCGTATCGGCAGCGTCGCGCCGGGGCAGTTTCATCGCCGCGGCTTTCATCCGACCGGGTTGTTCTCGCCATTCGGTACGGCGCTGCTGGCGGGCAAACTGCTCGGCCTCGACACGCGGCAGCTCGCGAGCGCGGTCGGCATCGTCGGCAGCTTTGCTGCGGGCATTCTCGAATGCTGGGTCGATGGCACGCAATCGAAGTTTCTGCATTCCGGCTGGGCCGCGCAAAGCGGAATCGTCGCGGCATTTCTGGCGCGCGCCGGCACCACCGGTCCGGAAGCCGTATTCGAGGGCCGCTTCGGATTTTTCGCATCGCATCTGCAGGACGCCGAAGCGAAGCGTTCGTGGACACGTATCTTCGAAGGATTGGGCACGACGTGGGACAGCCGTCGCGCATCGTTCAAGCCGTATCCGGTTGCGCACGTGATTCATCCCTACATCGATGCACTGCTGCGCTTGCGGCGGCATCACGCAATCCGGCCTGCCGATGTGCGCGAGATCGTGGTTCCGGTCGCGGGTTTCATCGTTCCCGTAGTGTGCGAGCCGGTCGCGGAAAAACGCCGACCGAGAACGGCGGAGCATGGCCGCGTGAGCATGCAGTTCACCCTCGCTGAGGCAATGCAGCAAGGCCGCCTGGGCAAAGATGCGTATGCGGCAAGCGTGCGATCGGATCCCGAGGTTTTGCGCTTGGCCGACTGCGTGACCTACCAGGTCGACCCGACCTATCCAGGGCCCGAGCAGTTCAAAGGCGCGGTGAAAGTGATCATGCGCGACGGCACGGTGCACGAGACGATCGAAGAATTCAATCGCGGCTCGGCCGAGAATCCGATGAGCGTTGCCGATCTGATCGCGAAGTTCGAAGAGAATTCCGCCGGTGTTTTGTCCAGCGAGCAAATGAAACGTGCTGCGGCTGCGGTGTTTGCGCTGGAAGATTCGCCCGACGCCAGCACGCTCGTCGGCCTCACCCAGCGCGCGTAGCGCTCGATGATCATCGATCAGGAGAAAGCATGTTAAAAGGCAAGTGCGCGCTGATTACCGGTTCCACCGCGGGACTCGGCTACGCCACCGCGCAGCGGCTTGCCGCGCAAGGGTGCAACATCGTGCTGAACGGGCTCGGCGATGCAAACGAGATCGAGGCGAAGCGTGCAGCGCTCGAGGGCGGGCACGGTGTGAAGGCGATTTACCACGGCGCCGACCTCGCCAATCCCGACGCCATTACCGATTTGGTCGCGACCGCAGTGGCATCGTTCGGCGCAGTAGATGTGCTGGTCAACAACGCGGTGGTGCGCCATTTTTCGCCGGTCGAGGATTTTCCGGTGGAAAAATGGGATCACGCGCTGGCGGTGAACTTGTCATCGGCGTTCCATACCATTCGTCTCGCGCTGCCCACGATGCGAAAACGCGGCTGGGGCCGGATCATCAATATGTCGTCAGTGTATGGGTTGTTCGGCACGGTGAATCGAGTCGATTACGTGACGACGAAAACCGCGCTGATCGGCATGACGCGAGCGATCGCGCTGGAAACGCTGAATCAGGACATCACCTGCAATGCAATCTGTCCCGGTACCGCGCTGACCGCGCACGCCGAAAATCTCGTGCAGTCGCTGATGACGGCGGAAGACCTCACGCGCGATACTGCGGTTAAAAGATTTCTCTCGACGCGCCAACCGGCCGGACGTTTCGTCGGACCGGATGGCGTAGCCGGCCTCGTTGTCTTTCTGTGCGGCGAGGACAGCGGCGACATCACCGGTTCTGCGATCTCGATCGACGGCGGCTGGGCGGCGAGCTAGAGAAGCGCGGCGTGAAGCCGCATATGCACGTTAAGGTAGGCAC
>JBBRGM010000634.1:0-2478 GCA_038240725.1 Burkholderiales bacterium
GTCCTGGCGCTCTCCGGCCGCTGGGAGCAAAAATTCAGCTGGGTCGGATTCAACTATGCCGCGCTCACCGGCATCTGTGTAGGCGCCGGCACGGTCGCGTTCTTTCTATTGTTTCAGCGCGGCGGCCCGCTATCGGCAGTGCCCGCCATTCTCGCGGGTGGTGCGGCGATCATGGCGATCGCGGGGTTTGCGTTTTTTCAGGAACCGGCTTCGTGGCAGCGTCTGCTGGGGATCGCACTTGCGATTGCCGGGTTGTTTTTGATGCGGAAGTAGCGGGACATGATGTCGCCGATTCAGATAGCAGCGCCGATGTGCGATGCTCGGCGTCGGATACCAAAGAATCGCACAACGGTGGAATTAGCTCGTTCAGCGATTTAGCATCTGAGGGTAAGCTGATATTGCTAGACAGCTGCGTTAGTTTCCGCGCGGCATTGCCATTTTTTCTCCCCCCACCTACAGTGGCCGGAGACTATCGCCTGAGGAACGACATGCCTATCCCTCGCGGGGCAACCTGCATCGCAGCGCTTGCGCTCCTTCTATGCGCGTCACTGGCTTGCTCCGCGCAACGGTATCCCGATAAACCGATCCGCCTTATCGTGCCATTCACACCGGCGGGCGCGACGGATGTTCTCGCACGCATCGTTGCGGAAGGCCTGTCGAACCGGCTGGGTCAGCGCGTGCTGGTCGAGAACCGGCCCGGTGCGGGTGGCAACATCGGCGCGCAGATCGCTGCGCAGTCGCGCGCCGACGGTTACACGCTGCTGATGACGCCTTCATCGATCTATGCGATTGCGATTACGCTGTATAGCGCGCCCGGCTACGATCTGGTGAAGGACTTCGCGCCGGTATCGACGATCGCTAACGTGCAGCATGTCCTCGTCGCGAGGCCCTCACTGGGCGTCGGATCGGTGAAGGAGCTGATTGCGCTTGCGCGAGCGAAGCCAGGCGAACTCAATCTCGCTTCGCAAGGTACCGGCACGGTGTCGCATCTCGAAGGCGAGATGTTCCAGCGCATGGCCGGTCTCAAGCTGGTTCACGTGTCTTACAAAGGCAGTGCACCGGCACTGGTCGATTTGCTCGGCGGACGCGTCGATGTCATGTTCGATAGCATCGCGTCGACGTTGCCGCAAATTCGCGCGGGCAAGTTGAAGGCACTCGCTGTGTGTTCGGAGCATCGCGCTTCGGCGCTGCCTGATCTGCCGACGATGATGGACAGCGGCTTGCCTGGATACAAAGCCGAGTCTTGGCTTGGCATCATGGTGCCTGCCGGCACGCCGGCGCCGATCATCGAACGTCTGCATGATGTTGTGAACGTATTGCTAGCAGACGCGCAGGTTCGCAGCACGTTGGTGGAGCGCGGCTTCGAACCCGCCGGCAGCACGCCCGCGCAGTTCGCGGCCCGCATCCAAATGGAAACTGCGATGTGGGCTAAAGTGGTGAAGGCGGCCGCTGTGGAGACGCAGTGAGCTGCGCCGCGCTGCGCATCACCGCATAAGATTCTCGTGCATTTCTTTCTCTAGACCTACATGCCCGGCCCATTGTACGGAACGCGAATTCTGGATCTAACGCGAGTGCTGGCGGGACCGATGGCCACGCAGACGCTTGCCGATCTCGGCGCAGAAGTGATCAAGGTCGAGCGGCCCGGCACCGGGGACGACACGCGCGCTTGGGGTCCGCCGTTTCTGAAAACGAAAGACGGGCGCAACAGTACGGACAGCACCTACTTCGCATGCTGCAATCGCGGCAAGAAGTCGATCACGGTCGATCTCGCAGACGCGCGCGGCCAGGCGGTGGTGCGTCGTCTCGCGCACGAGAGCGACGTCCTCATCGAGAACTACAAGGTTGGCGACCTGCAGCGGTACGGTCTCGACTATCCGGCGCTGCACAGTTCGAATCCGCGGCTGGTTTACTGCTCGATTACCGGATATGGACAGACCGGCCCATATAGCGCGCGTCCCGGCTACGATCCGATTGCGCAGGCGATGGGCGGGCTGATGAGCGTCACCGGCGAGCGCGATGGGGTGCCGGGCGCCGGGCCGCAACGTGTCGGCGTCGCGGTCACGGACATGATGACCGCCATGTATGCGGTGAGCGGCATTGTTTCCGCACTGTTGGCGCGCGTGCATTCGGGAGAAGGCCAGCATATCGATCTAGCTTTACTCGATGTGCAAGTGGCATCGATGATCAACATCGCGCAGGCGTATTTGTCGGCCGGCGTCGTTGCTCAGCGTAACGGCAACGTGCATGCGAGCGTAGTTCCCTCGCAGGTGTTCGATTGTGCCGATGGCCAAATCATGCTGACGGCCGGCAATGACGGTCAGTTCGCCAAGTTATGCAATGCGATGGGGCGGCAGGATTTGCTCGCCGACGTGCGCTTCGAGACCAATGAAGCGAGATCACACAACCGCGACTTCGTCATCGAGACTTTGCAGTTGCTGCTGCAGGAGAAGCCGGTCGCGTGGTGGACGCAGAAGCTTG
>JBBRGM010000635.1:0-2451 GCA_038240725.1 Burkholderiales bacterium
CGGTGTGAAGAATTCGAATGCGAACAGACCATAACTCTGGTCGCCGCGCTGCAGTTTGCTTTTGAATGGGTTGTCGCGCATTTATGAAGGCCTCGGGGCTGGGGGCTAGGGGAAAATAAACAGCCAAGCTTACTTCTTCACGCGTGGAAGTACGGCACGCGGCCGAGCACTTGCTGGTTGACTACGTTCTTCGGCACGCGGCCGTTGGCGAGGTCGCGGCACGCGCTGAACACGCCTGCGGCTACCGTGTTGATGCACTCGTCGGTCAGGCAGATGTGGTGCGGCGTTACGATGATGTTGTCGAGCTTCAGCAATGGATTGTCGGGTGGCGTCGGCTCTTGCTCGAACACGTCGATTGCCGCGCCGGCGATCTGGTTTTGCGTCAACGCCTGATACAGCGCCTTCTCATCCATGATCGGGCCGCGCGCCGTATTGATGAAGAACGCAGTTGGCTTCATCAACGCGAATTGCTGTGTGCTCATCATGTGCCGCGTCTCCGAATTGAGCGGACAGTTGACGCACACGAAATCCGACTCGCGCAACAGGGTCTCTTGGTCGACGAGCTTGACGCCGAGCGGGGCGACGGATTGCGGTGTGACGTATGGATCGCACGCGAGATGCCGCATGGCGAACGGCGTCGCGAGGCGAAACAGCTCGGAGCCGATATTGCCGACACCGATGGAGCCCAAGGTACGACCGGACAAACCCACGCCCATATAATCGACGCGTTCGTTCCAGCGTCCTTCCCGCACCAATCTGTCCTTGATCGGCACGCGATGCGCCAGCATTAACAGGAACGTCAGCGCAGAGCTTGCAACGGGACGGCGCACACCGTCGGGCGTAATCGTCAGCAGCACGCCGCTCTCGGTCAGTGCAGGAACATCCACGGTGTCGTAGCCGACGCCGAAGCGCGCGATCAACTTCAGCCGCCGATCCGCAGCAGACACCGTCTTGCGCGTGACCGTTGCCATCATTACGCACACCGCATCGTATTTCGCGGCGGTCTGCGGTGTCAGTTCGGCTTCCAACTCCGGCATGAACTCCCACTCGATGCGTGGATCGTCGAGCAGCTTCAACGATGCGGCATCGAAGATCGGCGTTCCATCCGACTTCAGGTTATCGCGTGTTATGCCGACCCGGAAACGCTCTTGTGCCATCGTGCCGATCCTTTGATTGCCGTTCAGCGATGCAGCTTGTTACTCCACGCTGCGTTTTTCAACGCGCCGGTATTCACCACGTGCTTCGGCATGCGGTCGTGTGCGATATCCACCGCCGAGCCGAACGCACCCTCTCCCAATAGCCGCATGCATTCGTCGGTGTGGCAAACGGCATGCGGCGCCAGGATCACATTGTCGAGACGGGTCAGCGGATGTTCGGCAGTAATCGGCTCGGTTTCGAATACGTCGATCCCAGCGCCTGCGATGCGCCGCGCCGTCAGCGTTTCGATCAGCGCTTTTTCATCCACGACCGTGCCGCGCGCCGTGTTGATGAAAAATGCGGAAGGCTTCATCAAGCCGAATTCGCGCGCACCGATCAGTCCGCGCGTTTTATCGTCAAGCAGCGAATTGACCGAGATAAAATCCGCCGTCGCCAGCAAGGTGTCGAGATCGACCATCTTCACGCCGAGATCGGCGACCGCGGATTGCGGCACGTTCGGATCGCATCCGAGCAGCACCATATTCCACGGCTGCGCCAGGCGGAACACTTCCTTGCCGATGTTGCCGACGCCGATAACGCCGAGCGTCCTGCCGGTAAGGCCGTAACCGAGAAAATCGCCGCGTTCGCGCCAGCGGCCCTCGCGGGTTAGCTTGTCTTTGGTGAACAGCCGATGCGCGAGCGCCAGTATCAGCGCCATCACGCTGCTTGCGACCGGCCGTCGCACGCCATCGGGCGTGATCGTGAGCAGAATCCCGCGTTCCGTGATGGCAGGCACGTCGACCGAATCGTAGCCGACGCCGAAGCGAGCGATGAGTTTTACTTTGCAGTCCTTGCCGCTGACTGTCGCCCGGCTCACGCGAGAACCGAAGACGCATAGCGCGTCGTACTTCGCTGCAGTCTCCGGCGTGAGCTCGGGCTCGACCTGCGGCAGGTATTCCCACTCCACCAGCGGATCGTCGAGCACCTTCAGCGCTTCGCGACCGTACACCGGCTCGCCGCTCGGACTCAGGACGTCGCGCGTGATGCCGATGCGAAATTTATCTGCCATTATTTCCTCTCAGGGTTTCCTCTCAAGCTGGCGTGAATTGCGGATGCTTTCGTGAGCGCGCCCCGTCCGTCCAACGTTATTTTCCGGTCAAGCTCTGCAACGTACCGATGCCTTGGCGGATCGCGCCTTGCAGCAGATGCGCATCGACGCCCATTGCGAACAGGCGAAATCCCTTGTCCCAGTACTCGCGGCTCCAGGCGTCGTTGGCGGTCATGCACGCGAGAACCTTGTTGTGCTTCTTCGCC
>JBBRGM010000636.1:0-2447 GCA_038240725.1 Burkholderiales bacterium
CGCAGCGGTACACACCTGCACGCTGCTGGAGCCCATCGCCATGAATTCCGCAGCGTCGCGCCAAGTCGCGATGCCGCCGATGCCGGAGATCGCCATGCCGCGCGACTCGACGTCGCGTGCGATCTCGCCCACCATGCGCAGCGCGATCGGTTTCACCGCAGGGCCGCAGTAGCCGCCGTGCGCGCCGCGTCCATCGACGCTCGGGCTCGGTGTCATGCGATCGAGATCGACGCTGACGATCGAGCTGATCGTGTTGATCAGCGACACCGCGTCGGCGCCGCCGCGCTTGGCTGCACGCGCGGGCTGCAGAATGTCGGTCACGTTCGGGGTGAGCTTGACGATCACCGGTAAGCGAGAGTGCTGTTTGCACCAGCGCGTGACCATCTCGACGTATTCGGGCACCTGCCCAACTGCTGAACCCATGCCGCGTTCCGACATGCCATGCGGGCAGCCGAAGTTAAGCTCGATACCGTCGGCGCCGGTGTCTTCGACCATCGGCAGCACGCGCTTCCACGCATCCTCTTCGCACGGGACCATCAGCGACACGACCACGGCGCGATCCGGCCAGTCGCGCTTCATCTGGCGAATCTCGCTCAGATTTTCCGCGAGCAGGCGATCGGTGATGAGCTCGATGTTGTTGAAGCCGATCAGATTGCGTGCGGTGCCGAGCAGCGCGCCGTAGCGCGGCCCGCTCACATTGACGACCGGTGGATCTTCGCCGAGCGTCTTCCACACGACGCCACCCCAGCCGGCTTCGAACGCGCGATTCACGTTGTACGCTTTGTCCGTCGGCGGCGCGGATGCGAGCCAGAACGGATTCGGCGAACGAATGCCGACGAAGTTGCAGTCTAGATTGGCCATGTCATGCTCCTGCGCTCGTTGTCGAGCCGCGCAGCGCGCAATCGATCGACTGTGCCGCGCGCTTGCCGTCTTCTACCGCAGCGACAGTCAAGTCCTGACCCCCAGCGGCACAGTCGCCGCCCGCCCACACGCCGGCAATCGATGTTCTGCGCTCGAGGTCGATGACGATGCGTCCGGCCTCGAGCTCCAGCATGTCGGATTTCCCGTGCACCAGATCGGTAACCAGTACCTGGCCGATTGCTTTGAACAGCATATCGGCGGCCAACGTATAACCGTCGCCCGATCCCTGCAAGCGGCCTTGCTGATCCAGCCGCGTGTATTCGAATTCGACGCCGGTCAACGCGCCGTCGTTCGCGACCAGACGTACAGGACGCGCCCAGTGCTTGATCCGCACGCCGCTCGTCTGCGCCCAGGTCTGCTCTTCCAGACTCGCGCCCATGCTTTCCGGACCGCGCCGATAAACGATTGTGACGTCCTCGGCGCCGAGGCGCTTGCTCTGGCTCGCGATGTCGATTGCGGTCATGCCGCCGCCGATCACGACGACCTTGCGCCCAACCGGCAAACTTGCCAGGTCGCGCGACTGCCGCAGCGCTTCGATGTACGAGATCGCATCGACGACACCGGTTACCTGGGATTCGCCGATGCCGAGTGCGTTGACATCGCCGAGACCGAGCCCGAGAAAAACCGCATCGTAGTCTGCACGCAACCTAGACAACGCGGTGTCGCCGGCGAATGTCTGATCGAGCTTTACTTCGATGCCCCCGACGGCGAGTAAATAATCGACCTCGCGTTGCGCGATCTCTCCGGTTACTTTGTACGCAGCGACGCCGTATTCGTTCAACCCGCCGAGCTTCGCGCGCACTTCGAATACGGTGACCGCGTGGCCCAGCATCGCGAGACGGTGCGCACAGGACAAACCTGCCGGCCCTCCGCCGACGACGGCGATACGTTTGCCGCTCGCCGCCGCGCGCTCGAACAACTGAATATCGCGGTCGAACAGCCAGTCGGTCGCGTGCCGCTGCAGCGCGCCGATGGCGACCGGCTGATGCTCGTGATGGTTGCGCACACAGGCGCCTTCGCACAGGATCTCGGTCGGACACACGCGCGCACACATCGCGCCCATGATGTTCTCGCTGAGGATGTCGTGAGCGGCGCCCTTGACGTTGCCGGTTGCGATTTTGCGGATGAAGCTGGGAATATCGATCTGCGTCGGACACGCCTGAATGCACGGCGCGTCATAGCAGAAGAAGCAGCGATCGCTTTCGACCAGCGCCTGGTTGCTGCTGAGCGGCGGGTGCGAATCCGCGAAGTTGTTCGCGTAGCCCTCCGCCGGCAGACGGTGGCTGCGAATGTCGGGGCTGTCGGCGTCTTCGCTCATGAGCGCAATCTTATCGCTGGTGCGCGCTGCACGTCCGGTCGCAGGGCTCACGCATATGCGTCATCCGATACCGTGCTGCGGCTGAACGCGGCGAGCGATCGCCGCAGCAACGCGTGATCGATGCCGCGCGTGATGAAGACGATGCGGGAACGATGATCATCCGTCGGCCACGCCGCCAAATGCTGCGGCGGATGCACCACGTGCTGGA
>JBBRGM010000637.1:0-2413 GCA_038240725.1 Burkholderiales bacterium
CGCAGGATCGCCGGGTCCACCTGCCCCGGCGTCGCATGTTGCGGAAAGCTTATCCATGCGAGGACTAGTCCGGCGAGGAAGGTGCCGGCCCCGGTAATGCACTTCGAGATGAGACCGTTGGCGGCAAATAACAGGCCTTCCGAGCGTTGCCCGGTCGCCACCGCCGCATCTTCCACCACGTCCGCCATCATCGAAGTTACAATGATGAATCCGGCCAGCCCCAAGACCGCAGAGATGAAATAGAAAATGACTATGATCGCGACTAAGGCGGTGGTGCCATTAGGCGGCAGGAGGTTAAGCAGGCGCATCGCGATGGGCACGATTGACGCGAACAGTGAGGCGAAGAACACGCCGATCATCGTCGGCTTCTTGCCGAACCGCTTCGATATTGCCGGCGCGAGTCCTACCCCGACAAAAGCGGCGAGCAGCGCGGAGGCCGCAAGATAGGACATCTGCGCTGGCGTGAGCTCCCAGAAATATGCCGAGAGATAGAAGTCGAGTCCTTGCCTCAATCCCGTACCTATAGCCCCTACTATCCCTGACACCGTCAGCGCTAGAAACGATCGATTGGTGAGAGTGCCGCTTACCTCTGCGAATTTTTCGCGCCATGTGGATCGCACCACTGGCTCATGGACCAGGCTCGCGATGAAACGATGAGTGCCCACGCACGAAATCATGATCGACAAGAAGATCGCGATGCTCGCGACCAGCGCCGTTTCGCGGTAGCCAGTCGGGGACAGTAGGCCCAGCGGATGAGTCGCGTCCTTGCGCAGGAAGACCTGCAGAGCGAGCACCGAGATTCCCGCCGCTCCCAGCGTCCCGAAAAAGAACCGCGAACTCATCAGGCTGGTGCGCTTGTCGTAGTCAAGGGTGAGCTCCGGTCCCAAAGCAGTGCTGGGGATTTCGTAAAGGCTCAGCAGAACTCGCACCGCCATCAGCATCGCGCCCATATAGATCAGCAGATAGGTATTCGACCATCCGAGCGGCGGATCGAACAGGAAGTAGAATGCGACTGCGGCAGGAATCGCGGAGGCATACATGAACGGATGGCGCCGGCCCCATCGCGAGCGCGTGTGATCAGACCATTCACCGATCAACGGATCGCAGATCGCATCGAAGATCAGCGTTGCCGCCATCGCCGCGCCGACCCACGCCGCCGGCAATCCCACCACCTGGTTGTAGTACAGCATCAAAACGGAAGTGAGCATCGTCAGATGCACACCAAATGCAACCGACCCCACGCCATATACGACGTTGGTGGAAAGGGTTAGCGGCGGACGGCCCAAGTTTGATTCTTCCATAGCTACCAGGAACGCTCGCCGCGCAGCAGACACTCGGCGCCTCCGTCTACAAAAAGTATTTGCCCCGTCATCAGCGAATTTTCCGGGCTCACGCACCAAGCTATCACGCCGGCCATTTGCTCCGGACGACCGGGGTATGCTCCGCGCATCGGTACCATCCGTTCCATCGCCGCGCGCCTCTCAGGATTCGAGAAGATGTATGCAGCGGAGGGCGTATCGATAAAACCCGGTGCAACGACATTGAGTGTGATTCCGGCGCCGGCCCATTGCGGTTTCACTGCGACACTTCGGCACCACCGATTCAATGCATGCTTGGCGTTGCTGTAAAGATCCAGACCCACCTTTTGTCCTTGAGCCGCAGTCATCTCGTCCAGCGGCGCCGTCTTGGTGGCGAACTCGATCGCGGAGGCGATCGCCCTGCGTTCGTCCAGACTTAGGCAAGCTTCCACAAGTGCCGTCTCCGCCGGACTGAACGATGCTATCGAGGATACCACCACGACGCGCGGCGCAGGACTGTGCTCGAGCAGCGGCCGCAATCCTTCGAGCGTCGTCACCGCGCCAAAGAAATTCAGCTTGATGCTCGTCTCTGCTGGACCGCCGCCGGCATTTGCAACGATTGCATCGATCTTCCCGCCGGAGAGGCGTGTGACTCCTTCGACCAACGCCGCTCGTCCTTCGCCGGTCGTCAAATCCGCGACGACATCGGCATCGCGAAGATCACAAGTAATGACCCGGCCTCCTCGTTCCCGAAGGTGACGGGTTGTTGCCGCGCCGATACCCGACGCTGCACCTGTCACAACATAGGTTCGATCCATCGCGACACTCCTTAACTGGCTAACACTCCGTGCTTACAGTTTTCCGTTCACACACGAAGGGTGTGGCGGTTTCAAATTGATCGTCGGCACAATCGGGTAGCGGTAGTTGCCGCGTTGGGGTGACCGACCTGAAGAACTGCATCCGAGTAGCTGTTCATTGCCTGTTAGAATTGATATTCTAAAATGAATAGTCTAGTCAAGAGTGCAAGCGGGTAAACGGCTGCCGCAGTTATGGCGTCGCGACAATCGAAATCTGGTTCCGATCGAGCGGCCAGCCCTGGCCCGCTGGGCGTCCGC
>JBBRGM010000638.1:0-2409 GCA_038240725.1 Burkholderiales bacterium
GGATCCGAACGAAATTTCAGCCGAGCAAAAGGCGCATGACGCTAGCTGCTTGCCCTCATACGACATCGCCGCGCTTGCGGCCGAGCAGTATCCGGCAGTTTTGCGCGGACAGATCAGCGGCGAGCAGGCACTGTTCGGCCCGGAGGGCATCAGCGCATGGGTTAAATATTTCGCCAACTCTAATCCGCTCTATGCCATCAGCAACACAGTGGGAGCGATTGCCGCCCAGCACGCCCTCGCCGGCTTTCCAGGCGCGATTCTCGAGCTGGGCGGCGGGCTTGGGAGCGGCGCGCAAGCGCTTCTTGATCGACTGGCGCCACCCGGTCCCGCAAAAGATATCTTGCGCTATCACTTCACGGAAATCTCTCCGTTGTTTCTCAAACGGGCGGAGCGAACGTTGAGCCCGTCGAAGGCGCGCTGCGAATTCGTTTTTTCCCGCTTGAATATCGATCGCCCATTCGCCGAGGCCGACATCGCGCTGGACGGCTATGCGCTCGTATACGGCGTTAACGTACTGCACGTCGCAGCTGATCTCGAAGCGACGCTGCACGAGATCAGAGAATGCCTGCAGCCCGGCGGGAGCCTGGTGATTGCCGAATGCGTGCGACCGTTCGCAAATACGCCGCTGCATCTCGAGCTGGTGTTCAATCTGCTCGCGTCGTTCCGCGACCCTGTTCTCGTTCCCGAATGGCGGCCCAATGGCGGATTTTTAACCACCGAGCAATGGACCGCAGCGTTCGCCGCGAACGGATTCGACGATGTCCGCTGTTATCCGGATATCGCGAATATCCGCGATAGCTATCCGTCGTTCTCGATCGCCGGGATCACCGGCAAACGCAGGTGATCGCAGAACTGGTCATCCCGTCGGGCGGCGCCTACTTCGAGGGCCACTTTCCAGGACGGCCGATCCTGCCCGGCATTCTCGAGCTCAAACTCATCGTCGATCTTCTGAAGCGTGAGCTAGAAATAACAGCACCACTGCAAAGCATCGTCTTCACGCGGTTTCGTCAGCTCGTGCTGCCGGGAGATCGCCTGAAAATCTCAGCGCGCCGGTTACCGGACGAACACATTCGCGTGGAAGCGATGCGCGATGATGTCGCGGTGGCGCAAAGCGAGCTGGTATTTGGGCAAACGCTGGAGTCTGACGAGCCGCAGCGATCCAAGCCCGCATCGGCAAACCCGACCATCGGGCAGATCGCCATAGGGGATCTCCTTCCGCATCATCCACCGATGCGTTTCATCACGTCGATCCTGGACGAGCAACGTGATGGCGTGATATGCGAGGGATGCATTCCAAGCGCGTGCGCCCTTTCCGCCGAAGGCAATGCTCCGGCATTCGCAGCATTGGAAGCTGGCGCACAAGCTGCCGCAACTTGGGAGGCGCTGCGACGCCGAAGCCAAGGTGGAACGCCTCAGCCGACCGTCGGGTACCTCGTATCGCTAAGAGACGTCGAGTTATTTTCGGAACGCGTTCCTTCAGGCGAAATGTTTGTCGTGTCCGCCAAACTGATCGCTGCTGCGCCGCCGTTGACGCACTACCAAGTCGAGGTGGTACTGGATGCGAAGCGAATTCTCAGCGGCAAGATCGCAACGTTCTTAACAGGACAGACTTTGTAACTTGCGTTCGCCGGTCTTCGTTCCGGATTACATCGCCGCACTTGCCTGCCTCATCGAAGCTTTAAGTTCCAGCCGATGCAATTGAGGTTGCGCGTCAACAAGCGATGAGAACTGCTGTTGGGCACGCAGCATCGCCGTAAGCCTTACGCGGGCTCGACATCGCTCGTCGGATCAGCGTGTGCGTTTCACCGGCTAAGATCGCGACCTTTATCGATCATCCGCTCTTCTCGCAGTGATTCGCGCAACTCGTCCAAGCACAGCTCGAGCTTGTAGATTTCCAATTGCATATTCAGTGCGGCCGCCCAACGCGCATCGTAATCGGCTGCAGTTAAGAATTCTCTCCGCCGGGTGGTATGCAGTATTTCGACTACGCGCAGTAACTCGGTTTGCTTTGTCTTGAACATAAATCGCTCTCTGTTCCCTGTTGTAGAGGTGTGCTGTGTACCTCCGTCAGTGTGTCGCCGCGCTGCGGCGATATATGGAGCGCGGCTGAGTATTCCTAGTGACCGCACCGATAGCCAACGTTGCGCACGATACGCGGCAACGCGTTGCGCTCACCAGGAATGTCACTGAATCTTTTTTCCCGGAATACATTCGCGCAAATCCGACCTACGAGCGGCGAAACATTTGCGGGACAGTGGGGCTAACGGCGCTGAGATCGATTGAGCCCGACTTGAGCATGCGGAGCGTGTGCCGTGTCATGCTTGGACGAACGGGTGAGAAGGCGTAGGCTACTCGCAAAAGTCGCTTCTCCTATCTCGCTGCCAGCCGCTCCCGAGCGACCAACAGGAG
>JBBRGM010000639.1:0-2408 GCA_038240725.1 Burkholderiales bacterium
GGCCACGTCGCGCGACAACTGCGCGAGCACCTTCGCGATTTTCTGCCAGTCCGACGTGTCCTGCTGAAACGTGCGCTCGCGGCTGTGCTGCTTCGGCTCCCAATGCGTCACCAGCGGTCGGTCGTCGATGCCGTGCGCGGCCTGATTGAGAAAATGCCCATACGATTCACCGAAGCGGTCGATCAGATCGTCGATCGGCACTGCGGCCAGTTGTCCGATCGTGAGTATGGCGAGTTGCTTGAGTCGATCTTCCGTCTTCGGCCCAACGCCCTGCACCTTGCGCACCGGCAGGGGCCAGATGCGCGATTGCAGATCGCCTTCGCCGATCACGGTTAGCGCGTCCGGCTTGTCCAGATCCGACGCAATCTTCGCCAGGCGTTTGTTGGCCGCGATGCCGATCGAGCACGTCAGTCCCGTCTCCGTGCGCACGCGCAGCTTGATGTCTTGCGCAACGTCTACTGCTGGACGCTCGATGCCGGTGATCTCGAGATAGGCTTCGTCGATTCCGACGTCCTGCATCAGCGGCGACATCGTCTGCAAGATCGATTTGATCTGACGCGAAACTCGGCTGTATTCCGCATAGTCGACCGGCAGGAACACGGCGTCGGGACATAGCTTGTGCGCGGTGCGCAGCGGCATCGCGGAATGGATGCCGTACTTGCGCGCTTCGTACGACGCGGTCGAGACGACGCCCCGCTGCCTCGGATCGCCGTGGCCGCCGATCACCAGCGGCCGGCCTTTCAGCTCGGGCCGGCGGATCAATTCGACGGCGGCGAAAAACGCGTCCATGTCGACATGCAGAACTTTGCGCACTTCACTCATGCGAGAGATTGTCGCGTAACGGACGCTGCGAAACCAGCGATTGAAACGCGCGCGCGGCGCAGGAAATCGCGAAGCAGAAGCGCCACATCGTATACAACCGGTCCAACGCGCAGCACTGTCGAATGCCGGCCGAAACCGCCTACGCGCCGCTCTCACGGCGGTGACCGTGATGCGTATGCGGCGGCGGTACGGCGATCAGCCGAGAGACGCGAATCGGCACTTCGGGGCGTTGCAACTGGATCACACGCTGCCGCAATTCCTGATCGGTCATCGTGACGCGCGATCGCAGACGAATGTATTCCGCCCAGGAGCCGATGATGAAGCGCTCGAGAAATCGCTCGTTGTCGGCGACATCGTGGAACACGCGCCATGCGCTGGCGCCGTTGCGGCGCCGAATCGGTTGGATCGAATAGATGTCGCGCAGAAACGCAGCGCGATTTTCCGGCGCAATCTTGTATTCGACTTGAATCAGCACCGGCCCATCGTCGGGCAATGGCTCGGTCATCGCCGCGAGCTCCGGCAATTGCACGCCGGTAATCATGTCCGCCTCCTGTCCCAGCGCCACGCGCACGCGGCGCGTGAGAATCAGCAGCACCAGCATCGCGCCCGCAGATACGGCAATCGTGATGCGAATGCCGACCGCGGATGCGAGCGACCCCCAGATCAAGCTGCCGAGCGCCAAGCTGGCTTGCATTGCGACCAGATTCATCGCGAGCGCGCGTGCGCGAACCCAAGCCGGCGCGGAGCTTTGCGTCCCCGCCGATAGACTCGCGAGCACGCTGACCCACGCCGTGCCCGCAACGACGATACCGAGGATCGCGAGCGGCAGTATGGTCGACGATGCGATGAGCAGCGTGGCGACGCTCCACGCGAGCATCCCGGAATTGACCAGCGTGTTGAGCGAAATCCGCCGCAGATGTCGCGGCAGCATCACGGCGCCGATGACCGCGCCGGTTCCGAAGACGCCGAACAACAGACCGAAGCCACCGGCGTCCATGTGGAACTGATCGCGTGCGACCAGCGGCAGCAGCGCCCACAGAGCGCTCGCGCACACGCTGAAGCTGGCATTGCGAATGATGACCGCGGTCAGCGGACTCGAGTGCCGCGCGTAGCGCAAGCCGCTCAGGATTCCGGCCAACAGCGTCTCGGGAATACCGGGAATCGCCGCCGCCGTGGTTTGCCAGCCGCGCACAGCGAAGATCATCCCCACGAACAGCACAGAGCTGAGGAGTAACGCGTTGCCCGAGCCGAGCCATGCGGTGATTGCACCCGCGAGAGCCGGGCCGATCGCACGGGCGACGTTGAATGCGACGGCGCTCAGCGCAACCGCACCCGATAGCTCGGCATGCGGTACGAGGTCGTTGAGCATCGCCTGCTGCGCAGGTAGATAGAAGCTGAAACCGGCGCCGATCAAAAACGTCAAGGCCAGCAAGGTGCCCGGTCCGACCACGCCGGCAACTGTCGCGGCACCGAGCGCCAAGGTCGCAGCAAGCAGCAGACCTTGCGAGATCAACAGGATCTTGCGGCGATTGACGATGTCGGCCAGCGCGCCGGCGGCCAACCCGAACAGCAGCGACGGCGTCGTG
>JBBRGM010000640.1:0-2395 GCA_038240725.1 Burkholderiales bacterium
TTGCTGCGCAGAGGATGACAGCCCGTGACCGGCAACCAGCCGAATTGCGCCGTCGTCATGAACAACGTACAACGCGCCGACCGCGGCCCCGGTGTAGCGCACGCTCTGGTCGAGCACGTTTTGCGCAAGGGCCCCGATTGATTGTTCGCCGACGACAGTCTTCGACACTTCTGCCTGTCCAGTACGCAACCAGGCTTGCCGCTCGCGGGCCGCGAGCTCGCGCAACGTGCCCGCGCCCGCCGCCACGATCAATACCAACAGCAAAGCGGATCCGCCGATCATCACGGTGACCGTGCGCAGCGTGTTCGCTTTCCAATCGGCCGAGCGTTCGGTCAGCACCTGGTGTTGTTCCAGATCCATCAGCGTGATCTGCTGCCGGATCCGATCCATCGTCTCCTTGCCGCGTCCGCTGCGCACGATCTCCAGCGAACGCGCGGCCTCGCCGGATCGGCGCAGCTCGATCGTCTCGCGCAGCTCTGCGAACTTGGCACCGATGACCGGCCCGATCTCCGCGAGATGTTCGCGCTGCGACGGACTATCGCCGATCAACGTGCCGAGGCTTTGCAACTGTACCGGAATGTTGAGGACGGCTTTGTCGAACGGCTCGAGATACTCCGGCTGTCCGGTCAGCAGATAACCGCGCTGGCCGGTCTCCGCATCCTTCACCGCGGAGAGAATCGACGCGAGCCGCTCGCGGACCGTCAGCGTCTGCGTGACGAGCGCGCCGGCGGCGGCTTGCCGCTCGACCGACGCCTTCGCGAGCACAGCGATAGCGATGACTGCCGCGATCGCGGCCACATACCCCGCGAGCAGAAGCGGCGGGATGTTGCGTGGCGCGACGAACGTGTGAGGACGCATCAAAACCAAATATTAGAGATGAGGAAACGGCGTTAGTGCCAAGGAACGACCGCGAATAGACCTACCGATGCAGCAAAAAATCCACGAAGCCGTGCGCAGCCCCTAGCGAGCTGACTGCTGCCACTCGGCGCCGAATGTAACACGCGACAATGACGCAGGCACCGGTGCTGAACGGGGCTGCGTGTCGTGTCGTGTTCGAGGAAGCGCTGCCGATCGAGACTTGCAAGTTCCCGGCGGGCGCGAACGGTGTGTAGAAATTAAGCGAACAACCTATGCAGATAAGCGGATTAGATGATGCTGCCGTGCCATAGCGCATTCGATCGCCGACATCCGCAGACTGTTGGTTGCAAAAAACGTATTGGTCAAGGTGACGGCCAGGCAAGCGGGAATGCACGCGAGGGGGACGACTGCGCGCCGATGGAATCAGTCCGAGCACAACAAGATCTGAATCCCGCGCATCTTCGCGCAGGATTCAGATCGATTACAGCCTATTCGCCGGCGCGTCAGCGCCGATGTTACGGGGCTCGGCTGCCGTATCCGGACACCGGGCAAGTCGGGAAAGTAATGTCGGTGACCCATGCAGCGGGCAGACTCGCCAGATTTCCCGGCCGGTGAGTCTCGCTTGCGCAGCCGCCTTGCGTGTCGCGGAAACGCAGGATTCCGCTGGTAACGCCGACCTCCGCAATCCAGTACTTGGTTCCGATCGCGATTGGTGTCGACGTGACGGGAACGGTGTTCCATTGGCCCGGCACGGGTGTAACCGGCGCACTCGTCGTCAGCAGCGTGCCGGGATGACCCGCGTTGTCGCTGTACAAACCGATGATGAATTTCGTCGAGCTCGATCCTGCATCGACGAACAACGACAGCGACGTCAGATTGCCGCAGCCGGTGCCGGTGACCTGGAACGCTTCGGCCGTGCCGAGCGGGTTGGAGTCGATACCCGTGGCTACGGTTTGTGTTCCGAGCACCGTGATCGGTTGCGTGCCTTGACACGTCGGCGGCGGCGCGACGGTCGTGGAATAGGCGCGCACGACACCCGAGCTCGAGTACGTGAATCCGGTCCAGGATCCTACGAATAGTTTGCCGCCCGCCACAGTCGGGGCGCCGAAGGTTCCGCCGGTGATGCTGGCGCCTGAATTCCACAGCTCGGCGCCGGTGCCGGCATCGTATGCATGTACGCGGCCGCGGCTGCCTTCACCGACGAAGACCATGCCGCCCGCTACCGTCGGCGATGCCTGCGCGCTACCGAGATCTGGCAACGACTTGCTCCACGCAACCGATAATGTGCACGCCGGTGCAGGTGCGATCGAAAGCCCGAGTACACCGCCGGGGATGCCGTTGATCCCAGGCCCGGAGTCGGTAACGAATAGCATGCGGCCGGCGTGCCAGTACGCCGGGATACCGCCGACGCCGCCCTTGGCAAGTGGATCGAAAGCAACGTTGAGCTTCATGATCTGCAGCGGCGTACCGGAGATTGCGAGATCCGACGCTCGCATCACATAGAATTCGCCGCTCTTGTTGCCGGCCGCTACCATCG
>JBBRGM010000641.1:0-2390 GCA_038240725.1 Burkholderiales bacterium
GTTGATTGGCGAACGCGCAGACAGCAAGCTCGCTGATTCGATCCTGCGCATCGCTGCAGACGCGCCCGCTGTCGTCAGTGCCAACGGCGTGCTGACCGTCCAGCTCGCGCCGGACCAGATTCTCGCCATGCTCAGTCTCCACTTCGCGGACGCACTGCCAGCGTCCGAAGTCGAAGCGACCGTGCTGGAGATCGAGCACCGGGTTCGTTGCGTACACCCCGCTGTCGTCGCGTTGTTGGTGAAGCCGCAGACGAGCCGCACCTATCACGAAGCCGTGCGCCGTCGATTCGGTGTTCCAGTATCCGATGCAGCGAGCGACCCGCCGGCAAACAACCAATCCCTTTAGCGAAGCCCGACGGTACTGTGCAGGCGGTGTGTTCCACGCGGGCAGACCGTACGCGTGCAATGGGTGAATGGCCGCGATTGCGCACACCCTAATCCGTGTTGCGGCCGATCTGCACGCCGCGGTCGCACCGCGAAATCGGCATACAATTCCCGCCGGAGAAAACCGAGCTCACCTTGAAGTGCCGCCCAAACGGCGTCGCAACATGGCCTTGGATGGCCTGCGTCTTTCGCGGCGCATTCGCATTCGAGGATTATTCTCGGAGCGAAGCGTTATAGTCATTGCTCGCGGTTACCGCCGCGACAAGGTATGAGCAGCGTCGACTGCCGATAACACATGCAGCCGATCAACCAAAAATAACGGAGGAGGATGCGATGAAGACATCTCGTTGGAAGCTGGTGTTGGCAAGCACGCTGCTGGCGTGCGCGCCGTTTAAATCGTTCGCGGCAGACCCGATAAAAATCGCTTTCATCGATCCGCTTTCCGGGGCCTTTGCTAACGTCGGTGAAATGGAAGTGCACGCGTATCAATACGCGATCGATCTGGTGAACGCGCATGGCGGTGTGCTCGGGGGCACCAAGCTCGAGTTGGTCGCTTTCGACAGCAAAGCCAATCCGCAGGACGCGCTGTTGGCGCTAAAGCAAGCGAGCGATCAAGGCATCCGTTACATAACGCAAGGCAACAGCTCAGCGGTTGCCCTGGCGCTAACGGACGGCGTGTCGAAGCAGAACGCGCGGGATCCGGAACATACGATGCTGTTTCTGAATTACGCCGCGGTCGACCCGGCGCTAACCAACGAGCGGTGCAGCTTCTGGCATTTCCGCTTCGACGCAGATGCGGACATGAAGATGTCGGCGCTCACCGATACGATCGCCGCTAACAAGAACATCAAGAAGATCTATCTCATCAACCAGGATTACAGTTTCGGCCAAGCCGTTTCAAAATCGGCGAAATCGATGCTTGCGCAAAAGCGGCCCGACATTGCCATCGTAGGCGATGACCTGCATCCCCTGGGTAAGGTAAAAGACTTCTCGCCGTATGTTGCGAAGATTCGCGCGTCCGGCGCCGATTCGGTCATCACCGGCAACTGGGGCAATGACTTTACGCTACTGGTGAAAGCCGCTCGCGAAGCCGGGCTGACGCTCGACTATTACTCGTACTACGCAGGCGCACCGGGCATGCTGACGGCACTCGGCGACGCCGCGCTCGGGCACATCAAGAACGTCCATGTGTATGCGGTGAATCCGTCCAACGAACGCAGCGGCAAATACATCGGCGGGTATCGAGACAAGTTCAAGGAAGACTATATTCAGTCGCAGCACGGCGTCGTCATCGAGATGCTCGTACAGGCAATTGAAAAAGCGCGCTCTGCAGATCCCGAGAAAGTTGCGCGTGCGCTCGAAGGCATGACTTACGACTACATGTATGGATCGGTTCAGATGCGTGCCGATAACCATCAACTGGTGCAGCCGTTATTCATCAATTCGGTTGTTAAGATGGACGGAAAGGAGCTCAAGTTCGATTCCGACCGCAGCGGCATGGGCTGGAAGGTCGAGCGGCGCGTCGAAGGCAAGACCACGGTGATGCCTACAACCTGCAAGATGGAGCGTCCGTAGTCGAATCCCGCGCAGGCGTTCCCGCCACAATTCGAATTACGTTTCGGTCTAACGATGCGCCAATGCAACGCCGATCGCTGAGGCGGTCGGCGCTGCCTCGCCTTCTCCTCAACCGTTCCGCATTCATACGCCAAACCGCGACGTAACACGTTTGCGCGCCTGGATCGAGACTTCGGGCCAGGCGCTTTCATATTCGCCATCGCCATCGGGATCGTGCTCACTTGCGTGACGCGAAGGCTCTAAACAAAATCGGAGTAAATTGCTGGCCGATGTCGTCCGCTTCACCCGCCACAGCGAAAGTCTTGTTCCGCCACCAGCCGTTCTTGTTCTACTTCTGGGCGCGCGCGTTTTCATCGTTCTCCTATCAGATTGGCGCGGTCGCCATCGGCTGGCAGGTCTATGCACTCACGCATAGTGCGTTCGATCTCGGC
>JBBRGM010000642.1:0-2370 GCA_038240725.1 Burkholderiales bacterium
TGCGGACGAAAAGACGTTCAAAGAGATCGAGCCGATCTTGCAGGCGTTCTGCGAAAACATCTTTCACGTCGGCGAAGTCGGTGCAGGTCACAAGATCAAGCTGATCAACAACTGCGCGTCGATCGGTCAGATGGCGTTGATCGCTGAAGCGCTCACCGCCTGCGTCAAGCTCGGCGTCGATCCGCGCAAGTATTTCGATCTGGTCAGCACCGGCGCCGCGACTTCCGGCATCTTTCAAATGCTCGCAGCGCAGTCGCTCGAGGGCAATTTCAAAGGCATGAAGTTCGGTCTGGCGAATGCCGCCAAGGATGTGCGCTACTACACGCAGATGGCGACCGACAACGGCGTATCGAGTCCGATGGCTGCCGCGACGATGCAAACATTATTGACCGCGATGAATCTGGGATTCGGCAAGCCCGAGCACCTGGTGCCGTCACTGGTGGAAGCGCAGGCAAAACTGAACGGTGTATCGTTCCCGCCGAAATAGATCGCTATCAATCGCTGCGTATGTATGCTCGGTCCCGATCCCATAAGAACCCGTTGAGCGCGTTGCGCTCGACATAAAATTCAGTGAGCGCGTCCGCTCGAGAAAAAAATCCCCCAATGAGTGCAGTGCACTCGAGAAAAAACCCAATGAGTGCGGTGCACTCGAGAAAGCAACATGGCCGAACCCATCACGTTTTACTTCGACTTCGCATCGCCGTACGGCTATTTCGCCGCAACCCAGATCAAGAGCCTCGCGCACAAGCATGGACGCGAAGTTACCTGGCGCCCGATGCTGCTCGGCGCAGTCTTCAAGATCACCGGCGGCGGCCCGCTGCCTTCATTGCCGCTCAAGGGGCCATACAGCGTGAATGATATGGCGCGCACCGCACGCTACTACGATATCGACTTCAAGTTGCCGCCGGTATTTCCGATCTCAACGCAAGCGCCGGCGCGTGCCGTCTACTGGTTGGAAGAGACCGGCGCGATTCCCGTCGACACCGCCGTGCTGGCGTTGTACCGCGCCTATTTCGTCGATGGCCAAGACATCTCGGATCCGCAGAACACGGCGGCGGCATTGGCGCCGCTCAACGTCAATGCGGACGAGCTGGTTCTCGCGATTGCCCAACCCGAGATCAAAGAGAGGCTGAAAAGAGAAACGCAGGCTGCGATCGACATCGGCGTATTCGGATCGCCGTACATCGTCGTCGACGGCGAGCCGTTCTGGGGCACCGATCGTCTCATGCAAGTCGATCGCTGGCTCGAACGCGGCGGCTTCTAGTTTGAGCAACGTGCTCAACCGCATTTGCGTGTACTGCGGCTCCAACCCCGGCGGCGATCCGATCTACGTTCGCAATGCGCAGCAGATGGGCCGCCTGCTTGCATCGCGTGGAATCACTGTCGTCTACGGTGGCGGTCGTGTCGGGCTGATGGGCGCTCTCGCAGAAGCGGCGCTGGCAGCAGGGGGCGAAGTGATCGGCATCATTCCCGAGATGCTGGAACGCCGCGAGGTCGCATTTCGCGGACTGACCGAGCTGCACGTCGTCCACAGCATGCATGAGCGCAAGCAGATGATGGCCGACCTGTCCGACGGTTTCATCGCGATGCCCGGCGGCTTCGGCACCTTTGAGGAATTCTGCGAGACGCTGACTTGGGCGCAGCTCGGAATGCACGCCAAGCCGTGCGGGTTGCTCAACGTGAAGGGCTTCTACGATCCGCTGCTCGCCTTGTTCGATCATGCGGCGGCAGAAAAACTGCTGCGTGCTGTACATCGCTCGATGGTCATTGCCGCCGAGCAGCCGGAAGCGTTGCTCGAAGCGATGACGCAGTATCGCGCGCCCGAAGTCGATCAATGGCTCACGCCCGAGACTACCTAGCGTGCCGGCAATAAAGACTAAGCTCGATCCGCGCAGCGTGGAGTTCCAGACCAACACCAGCGCGATGGAAAAGCTTGTCGCCGATCTACGCGAAAAAGTTGCGCAGATCAGCACCGGCGGGGGCGAGGTTGCGCGCGAGAAACATCTGGCCCGCGGCAAGCTCCTCCCGCGCGAACGGGTGCGCGTGCTGCTCGATCCGAGCGCGCCGTTTCTCGAGTTGTCGCAGTTTGCCGGCTGGAACATGTACGACAATCAGGTGCCGGCGGCGGGCATCATCACGGGCATCGGCCGCATCGGCGGGCGCGAGTGCGTGATCGTCGCCAACGATGCGACAGTGAAAGGGGGCACCTACTTTCCGATGACGGTGAAGAAGCATCTGCGCGCGCAGGAAATCGCGCAGCAGAATCATCTGCCGTGCATCTATCTCGTCGATTCCGGCGGCGCCAACCTGCCGAACCAGGATGAAGTGTTTCCCGACCGCGAGCATTTCGGCCGCATCTTCTTCAACCAG
>JBBRGM010000643.1:0-2347 GCA_038240725.1 Burkholderiales bacterium
ATGCGATCTGCCAGCAGATTGACTCGGGCGTTGCGGCTGCGATATTCCGGAAAGACGCCCCAGATGCCGACCCAGGGCGACGCATTCGGTGTGCGTCCGCCGTCGAGATGGCAGCTCGTGCAGTTCAACGCGCTGCCCGCATAACCCTCTGCATATTTTGGGCTCTGCGTCACGAACAGCCAGCCGGCTTTCACGGCGTTGCCGAACGGCCCAACGGGAATCCCTTCTGGCGCAGACCAGGTCGGCAGCGCAGGCGTTTGCGCACGCGCCAGGGGCAGTACGCCGAGCAGCAATACCGCGCAGACAATCCAGGCTCGGTTCGTACTGGACGTCGTGATGCGCCAGTCATGGTGTTGGGGCGCGTGGTGGTTGGCCGCATAACTATTGCCCGAGGTGCCCCGCGTTCCACGACCGCGGCGTCGCAGGCAGCGTGCTAATATTCTCGTCATCTTCAGTCAACTCCTTTTATCGCGTGATCGGCCTCACAATCAACGGCGAACCGCGCAGCTTCCACGCTCCGCTTACGGTGTCGCAACTGATCGAACAGCTGGATCTGAGCGGCAAGCGCATCGCGCTAGAGCGCAATGGCGTCATTGTTCCGCGCGGACGCTTTGCAGAACAACCGCTGCACGACGGCGACCGGCTGGAGATCGTCGTGGCAGTCGGCGGCGGCTGACCGCATTCGCGAAAGTATCGACCGGATCACGCGCGCTTACCTGGGCCACCTTATGGATCAATTCGTCATCGCAGGCAAGCCCTACGGTTCTCGCCTGCTGGTTGGAACCGGCAAATACGTCGACTTCGAGCAAACGCGCGCCGCCATCGAAGCGAGCGGCGCGGAGATCGTTACCGTCGCGATCAGGCGCACGAACATCGGCCAGAATCCGAACGAGCCGAGCCTGCTCGACGTCGTGCCGCCCAGCCGCTACACACTGCTGCCCAACACCGCCGGCTGCTACAACGCACAGGATGCAGTGCGGACTTTGCGCCTCGCGCGCGAGCTCCTCGATGGCCGCACGCTGGTCAAACTCGAAGTGCTCGGCGATCCGCATACGTTGTATCCCAATGTTATCGAAACGCTGGCCGCCGCCGAGATATTGGTCAAGGAAGGCTTCGAC
The DNA here is from genome assembly GCA_038240725.1 of Burkholderiales bacterium. Lineage (GTDB taxonomy): Bacteria > Pseudomonadota > Gammaproteobacteria > Burkholderiales > SHXO01 > SHXO01. Next base: position 1,119 of record JBBRGM010000643.1, read on the forward strand.
GTGATGGTGTACACGTCGGACGATCCGATCATCGCCAAGCGGCTGGAAGATATCGGCTGCGTCGCCATCATGCCGCTCGCCTCGCTGATCGGCTCGGGCATGGGTATTTTGAATCCCTGGAATCTGCAGATCATCATCGATAACGCCAAGGTTCCGGTGCTGGTCGACGCCGGCGTCGGCACCGCATCCGATGCGGCGATCGCCATGGAGCTCGGCTGCGACGGCGTGTTGATGAACACGGCGATTGCAGCGGCGGTGGATCCTGTGCGTATGGCAGGCGCGATGAAAAAAGCGGTAGAGGCCGGGCGCGAAGCCTTTCTCGCCGGGCGCATGCCGAAGAAGCTCTATTCTGCTGCGCCAAGCTCGCCGACCGGCGGCATCATCGCGCCGGCTCGCGACAAAGCCGCTTGACTCGCCGATATTTATTTAACTCCGATCGAAGCGGATCGCCGGAGCTGAATGGTGATCCGCCGCCGATAGCGATGTCATTGCCTCAGTCTGCTCCTCCTTCCGCGCCCGCTGCGGACGCGCCGATAGCGCGCGACAACGAACACCCGCGCGCTATTCGCAGCTACGTTCTGCGCCAAGGCCGCATGTCCAATGCGCAGAAGCGTGCGTACGACACGCTGCGCCCGCAGTTCGCGGTGGATTTCGCGCAACAGCCGCCGGACTGGTCCCAGGTCTTCGGACGCGCCGCGCCGCTCGTGCTCGAAATCGGTTTCGGCATGGGCGAGACTACGGCGCACGTGGCCAAGGCCGATCCCGCGCGAAATTATCTCGGCGTCGAAGTGCATTCGCCAGGTGTCGGCAGCCTGCTCAAGCTGGTCGGCGAGCACCAGCTCAGCAACATTCGCATTGTTCAATACGACGCGGTCGAGGTCGTGCGGCAGATGGTTGCACCGGCTGCACTCGCGGGCATTCACATCTATTTTCCCGATCCGTGGCCGAAGACGCGCCACCACAAGCGCCGTTTGATCCAGCCGGCTTTCGTGCAGCTGCTCGCGTCGCGGCTGGCCGCCGGCAGTTATCTGCACGTCGCTACGGATTGGCAGGAATATGCCGAGCAGGTTCTCGAGGTTCTGCGGCGGGAGCCGCTGCTGGAAAATACTGTGGCGGACTTTGCACCGAGGCCGGACTATCGTCCGCTGACTAAGTTCGAGCAGCGCGGCTTGCGGCTAGGGCACGGCGTCTGGGACATCGTTTTCCGCCGGAGCGACGCTGCCGCATAA
>JBBRGM010000644.1:0-2338 GCA_038240725.1 Burkholderiales bacterium
GCAGGAGCAGAACATCGCGGCGGCGTTGCGATCTCTCGACTATTCTCAATATGACGGGGATTTTGTGGAGAGAGCATGGGCTCTGCTACGAAAGGCTGGCGGAGAACAGCGGTCAGATCGACTCCTGGATGCAACTAAAAACCGTTTCGACGGCAACGTAACACATGAAAATTTTCTAATTGATATCGCAGCAGAAAAAGATGACCTGCGGACGTTTATCGGGATGCTTCAGCAGAAGCGGAACGAGAGACCGGAGCGCTGGAATCTATACCCGCGGTTGGCGGAAGCGCAACTTCGAGCACGCGATCTTGACAGCGCTCGAGCGACACTCAGAAGCTTCCCCTTATTCGACGATGCACGGGCGAACCGTGTCGATCTGTCCAACAAAGCGGAGGAGGGCGCGACGCTGCTCAGGCGCGCTGGAGAAACAGAAGCCGCGCGGGAGTTCTACGAGCGCGCCATCACGTACGAAACAGGCTCCGGCGCCGAGATGGAAAGCCAAATGCGACTGGCACAATTCGACGCTGACTGGGGAGCAGCTATCGACTGGGACCAACGACTTTATCGACGCTACAACAGCGCGTGGGGCTTATCTCGCTCGACGAAACTGTTGTTCATGACCGGTAGGGCGGATGAAGGGTGGCGGGCCTTCGATGCCGGCTCGCATCAGTTCAATGACACACGCGCGTGGGATGCTGCAACATGCGGGCATCGCATGTCGTCGACCTCGCCGGAATATCTGCTGAAATTTGCTGAGCGCTGGCGGCCGCTTACCGTATCCGATGCTGAGGCGAGAGCGCTTCGCACGAATTTTCTATTCAATAGCCTGTTGATCGATCGCGAGCCTGACGACGAACGTCTCGGGGCAGTAGTGCGCCTCGCCAACGGCGGTGGTGGCTATTTTTCATCGTTCGCACCCGGCTACATCGCCTGGAAGCGAGGCGAGTATGCCGAATCGGTAAGCAAGCTCGCCGACATGCACGCGACATTGACCGAGCAGCCGGCCACTGCAAGCTTGGCGGTCAAGGCCGCGCTTCCGTATATCGCACTCGGACTCGCTCAAACTGGACGCCAAGACGAAGCGAGCCGGCTGGTCACCAATTACCGCGATAAAATCGCTCGCGACTTCTTCTATCTGCTGGCAGAGGCAAGTGTCCAAGCATCGGCTGGGAAATCAGATATAGCGCACGACCTCTTGTGGGAGGCGTTTTTCGTCAGACCACTGTCGATCGATACGACCTTGCGTCCCGATTTTCAACTGTTGGAGATATGCGAGCGACTCTTCCTGATGACCAAGGACGATCGCTTGAGAGCCATGCTTGTAGACTTCGCTCAGCGCATGCAGAAATCATGGCCCGACTCGTGGGCGTTCGCATTTGAAGCAACGTACGGCAAGGACGTTGCGCGACGAGAGAAGGCGACCGCACTTGCGTTGTATCTGGATCCACAATCCGAACACCTTGCGCGCGTAAGCGCCCTCGAACGTAAGCACGCGACGCAATGGTTGGAGAAGAACAATCCGTTTACGAAATAGATCCACCGCCAGCCGAGATGTTTCATGAAAGACGCGTTGATCGCAAGGTGCGCGAGCCAATCCGGGCTGGCCGTCCGGCAAATAGTCGGCGTCTATTGTTAAGTCGGCGCCCGCATTCCCGCACATCCCTGCGGCCACTCGAGCAGCGCCGGCCCAAACCATGTCCAGCTTCTTTTCGCTTGCACGCCGGCACGTCAAATGAGTCATGCAATTTCGCAGCGTCTTTCATGGAATGCCGAACTAGGCGGTTGCCTCGCGATCTGCAATCTGACCCGCAGGCCATTACAGCCGCCGGGCGATATCTGGGGGTGTATTGGAGCCGCCGCCACCTGCCCGCAAAGGTCCGGTTGTCGTCGATCACCTCGCGCAACTGTTCGCGATTCCGTGCGTCCGACCGGACCAAAGGGAAGCGCAGACGTTGAGCGAACATCGCAGCGAGCGGAGCTATGCATCGCGTACCATCATAGCTGTGCCGTATCGGCAGACCGCTGAATTTCTCGCCGGCATAACGACGCGGTGAATTGGGCCACTGAGCAAACAGGGACGTCGCTCTCACACGCCATCAAAGAATTCAACCACGCCAGTCTCCAGCGAATATTCGGCGCCGACGACGAACAGCCCGTCCTTTTGGATCAGATGCTCCAGCAGCTCCGATCCGTGTCGGAGGTGGCTCGCCGACATGCGAATATTGGCCCGCACCGCTCGCTGCACCAGATCGTCCGGTTTGTAGCCGAACTCCGGGTCCAACAACGCTTCTACGGATGGGCGGATACGGTTGACGATCGAACGCAGATTGGGCGATTG
>JBBRGM010000645.1:0-2310 GCA_038240725.1 Burkholderiales bacterium
TCCCGGCGCCGAGCGGCGCCACTGCCGACGTGCACACACTGGCGACGATCCTGCGCACAAAATCATTCTGGCTTTTGGCGCTCGCCTTCACCGCCAACATTCTCGCGTTCGCTTCGCTGTCCGTGCATCTGATTGCGCTGCTGCAGGAAAAAGGCTTCGAGTCGCAGCATGCGGTCTGGCTCGCTGCACTGGTCGGGCCGATGCAGGTGAGCGGACGGCTGATGGAATTTACCGTCGGGCGGCGACTCAGTCCGGAGAAGGTCGGGCTGCTCGCCATGAGCGTGCTGCCCGCCGGTCTAGTCGCGCTGGTATTCGCATCATCGAGCTGGCTGTTCGGCGTGCTGTTCGTGGTCTGCTACGGCGCGAGCAACGGCGTGATGACGATCGTGCGAGCGACCTTGCCGGCCGAGTTGTTCGGGCGCGAAAATTACGGCGCTGCAAACGGCGCGCTCGCAGCGCCGGTCATCGTGACCCGCGCAGGCGCGCCGCTGGCCGCATCGCTGCTGTGGACGGCGTCGGGCGGATACAACGGCGTGCTATGGGTACTTGCCGCCAGCGCGGTTCTGGCGACGGTGTTGTTTTACTTCGCGATCAGAGATTCTCGCGCCGCATAGCAGTCACGTTTAGATTTTCCCGCTCTGGCCGCGGCTCAGATACTCGCCCATCCCGTCTTTCCCGAGCCACTTCTTACCGTCGACGATGCACTGGCCGCGCAAGAAAACTTTCTTCACGCGACCGATGACCGAGCGGCCTTCGAACAGCGAGTAGTCGGCGCGCGTGTGCTGCTCCGCTGAGCGGATCGTCCACTGCTCGTCGGGATCGAACAAAACGATGTCGCCGTCGGTGCCCACTGCGATCGTGCCTTTTTTCGGAAACAAACCGAATAGTTTTGCCGGCGCGGTCGAGGTGATCTCGACGAAGCGATTGAGCGACATGCCGTTCTTGCGCACGCCGCCGTCGAAGATGAGCGGCAGCCGCGTCTCCACGCCTGGCGCCCCGTTCGGCACTTTGCTGAAGTCGTCGACGCCCTGCTGCTTGGAATATTTCATCCCGTACGGCTGCTCGTTGAAGCAGAACGGGCAATGGTCGGTCGATACCACTTGCAGATCGTCGGTCTTGAGTCCGCGCCAGAGCTGCTGCTGATGGTGATGATCGCGCAGCGGCGGTGTCATCACGTATTTAGCCCCTTCGAACTCGGGCCGCTCGTAGTCCTCCGCGGTCAAGAACAGATAATGCGGGCACGTTTCCGCGTGTACAGCGATGCCGCGATCGCGCGCTTCGGTCACCGCGGTCAGCGCTTCGCCGGCGGACAAGTGCACGATATAGAGCGGCGCGTTGGCCAATTCGGCCAGCACGATCGCTCGGTGCGTCGCCTCGCCTTCGAGAATGGACGGACGCGTCGTCGCGTGATATTTCGGCGCGCGCAGTCCCCGCTCGAGCGCTTCTTTGACGAGCACCTCGATGACTTTGCCGTTTTCCGCATGGATGCACGTCATCGCGCCGTTGCCGCCAGCAACGCGCATGGCTTTGAAGATCGCGCCGTCGTCGACCATCAGCACGCCGGGATATGCCATGAACAACTTGAAGCTGCTCACGCCTTCGCGATCGATCAAGGTCTTCATGTCCTGCAGACTTTGATCGTTGACGTCGAGCATGATCATATGGGCGCCGACGTCGACGCACGCAGTAGCACGCCGCTTATGCCACTCGGTCAATCCCGCGAGCGGACTCTCGCCTGGCGTTTGATTGCAGAAATCGATCAATGTCGTCGTGCCGCCGAACGCAGCCGACTGCGTCCCGGTGGAAAACGTATCGACGGTATGCACCGGGCCAAACGCCCAATCCAGATGCGTGTGGACATCGATGCCGCCGGGAAAAGCGAGCAACCCTTTCGCGTCATGCACCTCGACATCGCCGCCCACGGCTATCGATTTGCCGATGGTTTGAATGCGCCCGTTGTCGATGAGAATGTCGGCGGTGTAGTCGTCGACCGCGGTTACCACTCTCGCATTCTTGATCAGCGTTGCAGCCATCTGGGATCTCCTGCGTCGATTTGGTCTAAGTTTGAGAAGTCACGCCGTTCAGCTCTGCTAAATCACGGCGCCAATGCTGCGATCGTCTCGGCAATCTGCGTTCGGGTCTGCCCGGACGACAGCAGCACCATCAGCAGCAGCCTTGCCTTTGGACCTTTGAGATCGCCGACGAAGCTGGCGCCGGCATCGGCGAGATCGCGCCCGCCTCCGCCGCCGCCGTAGATCGGTTCGACGCGGCCTACCGGGCAGCGCGATGTAATGAGCACCGGAATACTTT
>JBBRGM010000646.1:0-2309 GCA_038240725.1 Burkholderiales bacterium
TGAACCATGCGCACCGCGCGCTCGCGTACTTCGGGAGAATACTTCGAGGTCTTTTTCATGGCTCCATTCTCTCAGAGTGTGGAGCCTCCACAATTCCCGGGGCGATTCAGATCATTTATGCAGGTGGAGCAAAGGCCGGCTTGTCCTTGATGTTATGCCGAGTGAACTATCGGTTCTTGGTCACTCAACTAATCGTTGGTACCCGCAGGCAGTTCGAGATGCAGAACGAGTAACCTTGACAACTGGTTTAGACATTCTCGTAATCTCGCCTCCCTTATTCCTGGCGACGAAGCTTGAAGCGTTTCATGGGAGAGCTGAAGGCGACTACGGGCATCATGATATGGAAGACATTATTAATGTGGTTGACGGTAGACCTCAGATCGTTTGGGAGGTAACTGCAGCCGCTAATGAAGTTCTTCGATATCTTAGAGACGAGTTCGACGAGCTTCTCGCTGATGAAAGCTTTATAGACAATATTCCGAGACATTTACGGCCCGACGCAGCGAGCCAAGCTAGAACGCCAATAATCATCGGAAGGCTTCGGCAGCTAGCTGGCCTGTGACGGCGGTCAGCTTAGGGAACTGCGGTCGTCCGTGATGGTATAAACGCGCTCTGCATAGAGCAGTTAGATGTTGAATGCACCCTATATCCGCAATACGGGTCGGGCTTGCTATATTGAGCCTTCATCGCGACAGGCGTACGATATACCTCTCACCATACAAACCACACCGCCTACTCCTTCTGTTAACTGCTACGGCTGGACGTTGAGTCGCTATTACCCAGCATGCATCCAATTGGCTTTTGACCGCGTAGCTCCGATACGCACATTGCGCGAGGAGGTCAGCATGTCGATCACCAATACTTGGACGAACGCCACTGTTGCCGCGTTGCTTGCATGCGGCAGCCTCGCTCCCGCACACGCGCAGCAGTGCCAAATCCAAAGCGCGGCGCAGCGGGTCACGGTGATCGAGCTCTACACCTCCGAGGGCTGCAACAGCTGTCCGCCCGCAGACCGCTGGTTCAGCGGTTTGGCGCAACAAGGCGTATCGCCGGACAAAGCGATCTTGCTGGCTTTCCACGTCGACTATTGGAATCAGCTCGGCTGGACCGATCGCTTCTCGCGTCCGAGTTTCAGCGCGCGCCAGCGTGACGTCGCGTCGCGCGCAAGCCGCGGGGTGGTCTATACGCCGCAGGTTGTGCTCGACGGACGCGATCTACGTCACGCCTACAATGTGGAACAGTTGCGCGGCAAGCTCGCCGACATCAATCACCAGAAAGGACAAGCCAAGATCCAGGCAAACGTCTCTCGCTCCGGCAATGACGTCGAGGTCACTGGCGAGGTCCAGATGCTCGACCCGAAGATGAGCAAAGGCGCGTGGGTGTGGATCGCAGCGTTTGAAAACGGCTTGTCCAGCCCGGTCAACGCGGGCGAGAACGCCGGCAAGCGGCTCTATCACGACTACGTCGTACGCGATCTCGCCGGGCCGTTTCTGCTCGGTGCCGATGGGCGTGCGCAGTTGAACCAGCACATCGCGCTGCCACCCGACGCGAACGCGACACGCACCGGGATCGCGATCTTTATCGAGCGCAGCGACACCGGCGAAATTCTCGAAGCCACATCGCAATACCCGCTCTGCCCCGCCTGACCTTTCCGGTCACAGGCATCCGCGTTGCGGCGCTGGTCGCGCGCGAAAGCATTGCGCACGTGGCATGATCACGTTTGTGCACCGCACACGACTCGGCCGCCCTTCGACAGGCGCGACCTGTACGCAGGGCTCGCACCCGACTGCCTCGGGTCATTCCTACGACTTTCGACTTGCCGCACATAACCTCAGATTGGGGAGACCATGATTTCGTTACGACAAGCGCGTGTAGCAGATAACGTCTTTAGTTCGGTACCAAAAATAGTATTGGTTGCGATGCTGGCGACGAGCGCCGCGACCGCGTTCGCCGCCGACCCCGCACCGGCTGAAGAAAAGCCGCTGCCGGTTGCCGCCGTCGATGCGCTGAATGCGCGGTCCGGCGGACCGCATGCGGGCTTTCGCGCCAATCACGCGAAAGGTGTGTTGACCACCGGCACGTTCGTGCCTTCAAAGGATGCGGCGTCGCTGAGCCAGGCGCCGCACTTCAGCAAGAGCGTGCCGGTGCTGGTGCGTTTTTCCGATCCTACGGGTGTGCCGAACCTGCCCGATGCGGACCCCAATGCCAGCCCGCACGGCTTCGCGATCCGGTTCCAACTGCCGGATGGCGGCAACACCGATATCGTGTGCATTTCGGCCAACGGCTTCCCGGTTTCTACACCCGAGGAT
>JBBRGM010000647.1:0-2293 GCA_038240725.1 Burkholderiales bacterium
CGAGCTTTTGCGATCCGAGGATCGGCGCCGGATGTATGCGCTGGGCAATCGTCTCTGGCATACCGATGCGTCGTTCCAGGATCCGCCGGGACGCTATTCGATGCTGTCTGCACGGGTGATCCCGACGGTGAGCGCGGATACCGAATTCGCCGACATGCGTGCGGCGTATGCGGCACTCGATGGCGAGACGAAAAGCAAACTCGAAGGGCTGCATGCGCATCATTCCATCGCGCATTCGCGGCAGATGCTGGGCTTCGATTTCTCGCAGGCCGAGCAGGCCAAGCTCAACGGCGCGGTGCAGCCACTGGTGCGCACGAATCCGCGTACGCACCGGCGCGCGCTCTACCTCGCATCGCACGCATCGCGCATCATCGACTGGCCGGTGCCGGAAGGCCGACTATTCTTACGCGATCTTATCGAGCATGCCACGCAGCCGCAGTTCGTCTACCGGCACGTGTGGCGGGTCGGCGATCTCGTGATCTGGGACAACTTGGCGACGATGCATCGAGGACGCGCGTTCGACGACACGAAGCATCGCCGCGAGCTGCGCCGTGTAACGACCTTGGATGTCGTGCCGGCCGGCGTTGCGGCTACCAAGGCCGCGGGTTAGCGACCAGCGGCAGGGCGCTTCAGGTCAGCGCTTCTGCAGCCGACGAATCGCTTGCCGCACGAGATCGACGGCGGTGCTGCTCGAGGCCTTCGCGCCGCCGAGCTCGGCCAATGCCGCCTCGTAATTCGTCAGGGCCGCGCCGCGATCGCCGGCATGCTCCTGCAACTGCGCCAGCATGAGGAGATAAGCGTACCGGTTGCTGGAATTGTCGTATGCGGCGAACCACGCGCGGAATGTTGCCAGATGGTCTTTCGGTGGCAGCATTGCCAGGAATGTTTCGCGGCCGGAGCCGCGTATCAACCGATCGTAGTAGACATTCCAGATCGGCGATGCGAGCGAATCCTCGCCCTTAGTCGGCAGCGCCTCCCCCTTTGCGCGCATGTCGTTGGCGACGCGCACGACCTCGTCCTCCAGCGCCGGCGTGTGCGTCCAGGTCAGCGCGCCGATCTCCAGTCTGCGCACGAACGGCCGCGGCTTATCGGCGATCACTGCCTTGTCGAAATCTGCCTTCGCAGTTTGCAGGCTGCCGTTGGTAACGAGAATGTAATGTCCCGCGAACGCATTTGCGTACGCGTTGGCCGGGTCGCGCTGCAACGCCTGCTGGTAATAGCGCGTCGGGTCCAGGCCGGACTGACCCTCGCGCGCGCGGAGAAAATCAGCCCAGCCCAGATGCGCCAGCGCATCGGCGGCACGGGTGTTGTCTTTGGCTAGCGCGGCCTTGGAGAGCGTCGGCTGCAGTTTGTTGGCGATGTCGGTGAAGGTCGTCTTGCCTTCGGTGGCGTGAATGTTCTCGAGCCAGTCCATCGCGAGTTGCTGCTGCGCGCTCTCGACCGCGTGATTGCTCGGACACAGCGGGACCGCTTTTTCATAGCGATCCCATGCCGCGGCGTAGTCGCCGGCGTTGTGCAGCAGTTTGGCCTCGTCGGTCAGGCGACCGGCTTCGCCGCAGGTTCGCCGGCCGTCGACCATCTGCCAGATTCCCAGACCGAGCACGGCCAGCAGTAGCACGCCGAGCGCAATCATGTGCCGGCGGAGGAAAGCAAACAGGCGCGGTTTGGCCAGACGATCGACCGCCGCCAGCACCTCGGCCGGCACATTGCCTGCCGGCCGCAGGATAACGACCGCACGCAGGTATGCAGGCATGGCGGCGCCCTCCGTCGGGCGCACCATCACCGGCAACACATGCCCAGCGGGCGACTGCCACTTTTCCTCGGCGAAGCGCAGCTCGGTGAGCGTGTAGCGTCCGCTCGACACGGCCTCGGGGCTGACGAGAAAAATCAGCAGCTCGCTGCCGTAGATCGCCTCGCGGATACGCTGGTTGTAGGCGTCGCCCTCAGGCAGGTCCAAACGGTCGAAGAAAACCTGGTGGCCTTCCTCGCGCAGCGCCAGCGCGATTTCCTCCGCGACGCTGCGTTGCTCGGAGGCATACGAGATGAACAGGTCCATTGCGATGAGGTATGCGGGTTGCGCAGTGCCGGGGTCAGCCGATGCGTTGGGGGCGCGGGCATTTTAAGCCGAAGCGGAAGAATGCGCGGCTGCTCCGACGAGATGCCGGGCATCGCGACGTCGTCCAGGCGCATACGACACGTTCAACAGGCACCTAGTTGTCGGCGTTCGTTTGTCGGCCAACAGCCGATCGCGCGGCCACCGCCCGATTTGTCGCTATATATTTCGGTATATACG
>JBBRGM010000648.1:0-2279 GCA_038240725.1 Burkholderiales bacterium
TACGCGTTCGAAAGTCTCGGCGTCAAACAAGGCGAAGCGGTCGTGGGCGGCCGCTATCTGGTCATCGGTAGCGTCGAGCTCACGCGCTGGATCACGCCGCAGTGGGGCGGCGCGGTGTTCTATGACGTCGGCAATGCATTCGACGATCTGCACGAATTCGATCCGGTCAGCGGCTACGGCGTCGGCGCGCGCTGGCGCAGTCCGATCGGCAACCTCAGTCTCGATCTCGCCTATGGCCAGGCCGACGGCGGCTTCCACGTGCACTTCTCCGCGGGATACGCGTTCCGATGAGATGGCGCAAAGTCATCGTGCGCGGTTTGCTGTTCGTGCTCCTGTGCATCGCATTGGGTCTCGGCGAATTGTATTGGGCGAGCCGCAGCGAAACAGTGTTGCGCTGGGCGATCGAACAGGCGGCCAAGCGGATTCCAGGGAAGCTTACGGTCAACGGCATCCACGGTTCGATCACCGAACACATCGCCATCGACAGCATTCAGTACAAGAGCGATGACTTCAGTGTCGACGCCCGGCAAGTCAGCCTGGACTGGTCGGCGGTATCGTCACTGCTGGATCAGCGCATAGCGATTCAGCAACTGCGCATCGGCACGCTTCGCGTCATGCTCGCGAAAAGCGCCGGACCGAGAAAACCTGTGGTGCTGCCGGGCTCGCTCGCGCTGCCGATTCCCGTGCAAGTGGAAACTCTGGAAATACAGCGTCTCGCGATCGCGGGCGATTTTCCGGAGCAGACATTCGATAACATCGCGATCGCTTATTCCGGCGACGCGCAAGCGCATCACGTAAAACTCACGCGATTCACGGCGGCGTGGGGGACGGTCGGCGCGGAATTCAAACTTGCAGCGCCCAGTCCATTTCCCCTCTCTGGCACAGCGCGCTTGAATTCTTCCGCCGTGGACGGTTGGCCGATCGCAGCCGACGCGCAGTTCGGCGGTACGTTGCAACGCATGCAAACGGCGCTGCAGGTGAAGGTGCGCGACATCGCGATCTCAGGCGGCGCGCAGATCGCGCCGTTCGAACCGATCTGGCTGCCAACGTTGACCGCGCACACCGAATCGCTAGACATCAAACGACTGGTCGCCGGCGCGCCCGGCAGCACACTGGATGCGACGTTCGAGGGACGCGGTATCGACAGCGCGCGCATCGCCGGCAAGCTGTCGGTGACCAATCGATCGGCGGGAACGCTGGATCAGCAACGTTTGCCGGTGCGTAACATCACCGGCGTACTCACCGCCGATCTCGATGGCGTTGCACTATCCGACGCCAAGGTGGATCTCGGGCCCGCCGGCAGCGGCAAGGGACAAGCTGCGTTGCGCAGGGACGGTACCACTGCAACGCTGAAAATAACCGGCCTCGACTTGCGGCACATTCACGCGGCACTTCGACAGACGCACCTCGCCGGAACCGTGTTCGTCACAATTAACTCTCGCATCGAGGAATATAAGGCGCTGCTCGAACAGGATCGCATGCGCATTGCGTTCACCGCGCAACGCGAAGGCGACGCGATCGTGGTGTCATCGCTGCTTGCGCAAGTCGGCTCGGCGCAAGCCCATGCGAGCGGCAAGCTCGTCACGTCATCGCCGTATGCGTTCTCCGCCAACGGCGATCTGAAACAGTTCGATCCCGCCGCATTCGGAAATTTTCCGCCCGCCGCCATCAATGGAGCGTTCGCCGCGCGCGGAACGCTCGACCCTGCGTGGCAGATTGCACTCAGCTATCGGCTCGCAGCGAGCGTGTTTCGCGGTCAACCGCTATCAGGCGACGGCAAACTTTCCGCCACCGCGCGTAGAGTCCACGATGTCGACGCGCGTCTGGCGCTCGGTGCGAATCGTTTGCAGATGCACGGCGCATTCGGTCAGTCAGGCGATGCGCTCGACCTCACCATCGAAGCACCGCAACTGAAAGCGATCGGCCCCGACTGGGCGGGAAACGCGTCACTGTCGGGGCGTATCACCGGCAATTTCGATGCGCCGGGCTGCGAGCTGAAAGTTTCCGGCAAAAATATTAAGGCGCCCGGTGGCTACCGCGCCGGCAGCGTCATCGCGCATGCAACGCTCACGCGCGCCGACGACCCGCGTTTCGATGTACAAATAACGGCGCAAGATATCAAAGCAGGAAAGGCCGATCTCCAAACGGCGTCGCTGGAGACCGCGGGCAGTTTTTCGCATCACACCGCGCGCGTGCACGCCAAAGGCGAGCAGTTGGACTTCGACACGCAACTGCAAGGCGGCTGGATCAGCGCGCGCCGCGAATGGCAAGGTAGCGTG
>JBBRGM010000649.1:0-2275 GCA_038240725.1 Burkholderiales bacterium
AGAGCGCTCAAGCGAGCGGCCAAGCGCGGCGTCGACGTCAAGCTGATTCTGCCGGGCGTATCGGATTTCTGGGCGGTCATGGCTGCGGCGCGTTCGCATTACGGCGAGCTGATCGAAGCTGGAGTCAAAATCTACGAGCGCAAAGAGGCGCTGCTGCACGCGAAGACAGTCGTGATCGATTCGGTGTGGTCGACAGTAGGCTCGACCAATCTGGATCGGCGCAGCCTGCTCAACGACGAGGCCGATGCCATCGTGCTGAGCGATGACTTCGCAGACCAGATGGAAGCCATGTTCAGGGACGATCTGGCGCAATCCCGATTGGTCGAGCTGACCGAATGGCAGCGCCGCGGTGCCGGCGAACGCATGAAAGAGTTCGGCGCCCGGCTGGTGGAGCGCTGGCTGTAAGCCGCTGCACTGGTTAATGCCGCGGCCCTGACTGCGGCGTCCCGCGCCTGCTTGCAGCAAACGGATCTGCTTCTCGCAGCTTCGCTATAATCGAAGTTTTAGGCGAAATGCTCGTTCTCCCGGTTCCCTCGCTCGGCCAGCGCGCCGCAGTCAGCGGCCTGCACGGCTCCAGCGATGCGCTCGCGCTTGCCCGACTGGGCAATGCATCGCGTCTGCTGACGATATTCACCAGCCAGGCGCAAGACGGTCAGCGCCTGGCCAGCGAGATCCCATTCTTCAATCCCAACTTGCGCGTCAACTTCTTTCCCGATTGGGAAACGCTGCCGTACGACAGTTTTTCACCGCACCAGGACCTGGTGTCCGAGCGGCTCGCAACCCTTTATCAAGTGTCGCATCGCGCCTGCGACGTGCTGATCATTCCGATCACCACCGCCTTGCAGCGCCTGCCGCCGGTCGCGTTTCTTGCCGCCTACAGTTTTTTCCTCAAGCAAGGCACGCGGATCCAGCCGCACACCTTGCGCGAGCAACTCACCGTGGCGGGTTACAGCCACGTCACACAAGTAGTTTCGCCCGGCGAATACAGCTTTCGCGGCGGTGTGATCGATCTGTTTCCGATGGGCAGCGCGGTGCCGTATCGGGTCGACCTGTTCGACGACGAAGTCGAAAGCATTCGCACCTTCGACGTCGATACGCAGCGCTCGATCTACAAAGTCAGCGACGTGCGGCTGCTGCCGGCGCGCGAGTTTCCGACCGACGAGGCGGCGCGTACGCGCTTCCGGCAGAACTTTCGCGAACGCTTCGAAGGCGATCCGTCGCGCAGCCAGATCTACAAGGACGTCAGCAACGGCACGTTTCCAGCCGGAATCGAGTATTACCTGCCGCTGTTCTTCGAGTCGACGGCGGCCATCGCCGACTATTTGCCGGCAGACACCCTGGTGGTGACCCAGGGCGATATTCAAGAGACGATCGACGCGTTCTGGCGCGACACGCGCTCACGCTACGACTTTCTGCGCGGCGATCGCAACCGGCCGCTGCTGCCGCCGCAGGACCTGTTTCTGTTTCCGGACCTGCTATTCGGCTCGCTAAAGCCGTTCGCGCGCATTGCCGTTCAGGCGCATGCCAGCGAAGACGCAACGCCCCTGCCGACGCAAGAATTACCGCCGCTGCAAGTCGACCGCCGGGCAGAAAATCCACTGCACACGCTGCAGGATTTCTATGCGAAGTTTTCCGGCCGCGTTCTACTGATGGCGGAAACACTCGGCCGTCGAGAAACATTGCTGCACTATTTCGCCGAGTACGGACTGCCACCGACGCAGACTGAAGACTTCGCCGGATTCCTCGCGGCCCCTGATCGATTGATGCTGACCGTCGGCCCGATGGCCAACGGCTTCATCAGTCAGGACGAACCGTTTGCCATCGTCACCGAGAACGAGCTCTACGCGGCGCAGGCACGCGGGCGCGACCGAGGCGGGTCCGCTGCTACGCGCCTGGTGGCCGAGCACATGCTGCGCGACTTGTCCGAGGTCAAAGTCGGCGATCCGGTGGTACACGCGCAGCATGGCATCGGCCGCTATCTCGGTTTGATGACGATGGACCTCGGCGAGGGAATGACCGAGTTTCTCGCGCTCGAATACGAAGGCGGCGATAAGCTCTACGTGCCGGTATCGCAGCTGCAGGTCATCGGCCGCTACAGCGGCGCCTCGCCGGAAGCCGCGCCGCTGCACAAGCTCGGCAGCGGCCAGTGGGAAAAAGCCAAGCGCCGCGCTGCGGAGCAAGTACGCGATACCGCGGCCGAGCTGCTGAACCTGTATGCGCAGCGCGCTGCGCGTACCGGCTACGCCTTCACGCTCAAGCCGCACGACTACGAAGC
>JBBRGM010000650.1:0-2268 GCA_038240725.1 Burkholderiales bacterium
CACGCTCACACTGCCGTCGGCAAATGTCATATCGCCGCTGAAAGCGATAGCAACGAGGCGCGGCAGGATCAGGCTGCATCTCGAAAAAGCAGCAACCCAACAGGCCAACCACGCAGTCTGAATTTCCGAGGAGGAGTGCGATGAAGAAGGCAATCCTACTGCCCGCCGCTGCATTCGTTAGTTGTCTCGCGTTGATCCCCACTTGTTTTGCGCAAAGCGATTGTTCCAAGCTGGTCGCACCTTCGCCGTTCGGCCCGGCCGATGTGATCGGCGCAACCAACCGCATCACGCCCGCCGTTACCAAAGCCGCCGCCGCAGAGATTCAGGAAGGCAAAGTCATCCTGCTGTCCAATGTGTTGGAAGACGGCGTCCCGCTGTTCGGAACGCGTTTTTCCAAGACCATGCTCACGGCGACGTCTCTGGTACCGGGCGCCGAATACGGCGAGAACAAGCTGACTTACATGGAAGACACGTACCTGTCGCAGAGCCATGTCGGTACGCACTTGGACGGCATGGGACACATCGGCATCAAAGACTGCTATTACAACCAGACGCCGATGGGCAAGTTCGTAACGCAGAACAAGATGCTCAAGCTGGGGCTGGAAAATCTGAAGCCGTTCCAGACGCGCGGCGTCATCATCGACATGGTCAAAGTCTATGAGCAAGCCGGCAAGCTCAAGTCCAACCCCGCATGCCGCAAACCGTGCCTCGAGAAAGGCACCGTCATCACCGCTGCCGATCTGCAAGCCGGTCTCAAGATGTACAACGTGACCTTGCGTGAAGGCGACGCGGTGCTCATTCACACCGGCTGGGAAGATCTGTTCCTGCAATATCCGAAGCAGAACGCGCTCTACAACAGCGGTGAAGCCGGCATCGGAATCGAGGCCGCGAAATGGCTCGCCTCGCAGAAGATCGTCGTCGTCGGCGTGGACAACTGGGCGGTCGAAGTGATCCCCGGCGAAGATCCCAAGCTGGCGTTCCAGGTGCATAAATTTCTGCTGACCGACAACGGCATTCACATCATCGAAAATGCCCGCACCGATCTGATCGCCGAAGAAGCAGCGGCGACCGGCCGCGCCACGTTCTTTTTCTCGATGACCGTGCCCAAGGTCGTCGGCTTGACCGGCACGTTCGTCGCACCCGAGGCGATACGCTAGAGGCACGAGACATTGCGCAACACGATTAACGAACCGGCGCCTGCCTGCAGGCGCCGGTTTTCTTTCCGCTGGTCGATCGCCGCAGTTGCAGTCGGCGTGGCGACCGCATCCGCAGCACCGGAGCCGGAGCATCGTTATCGCATTGCGGTCGCTTGCGTCAGCAGCGATGCCGCTGTCAGGCTCGACGGCTTCGGGTTTACCTGCGCCGACGTGCGCACGAGCTTCGAGCTCGCTGCGCGTAACCGGCCGGTCGAGCTGAGCTTCTACGATAACCGGGGCGACCGCGCATCGGCGCTGGCGAACGTCGACGATGCCATTCGCAAACCGGTCGATCTGTTCATCCAGTACGACCCGGATCCTGCGGTGAACGCAGAAGCCGGCCGCCGCCTGAAAGCTGCCGACATCCCTGCGCTCGCAATCAACTATCCGATTCCCGGCGCGCCGCTGTACAGCGCAGACAGCCTCGCAGCCGGAACGATCGCAGGCGAAGCGTTAGCCAAATTCGCCGCCGCGAATTGGCGCGGCGCCGTCGCAGTTGCCGCGATCGTCGGTGGCACAGTGCCGGCAGAATTAACCGACGCCCGCGTCAAAGGCATTGCGGCCGGACTAAAACGCAGCAGGCCCAAGATCGCGATCACTCGCATCGAGGCCGACAACGCCGAGCGAATGGAGAAGAACCTCGGCGCATTTCTCGCCGCGCAAAAGGGCAAGAAAATCCTGGTCGCAGCGCTCGACGACCGCAGCGCCATCAACGCCAAGGAAGTTATCGAAGCAGCCGGCCGCGCCGATGACTGCGTGATCGTCAGTCAGGGGCTCGATCGCTCGATTCACGGTGGCATGCACGAGAAAAAAGAAATCAGCTTCGACAACCGCGGCAGCATCGTGCTGGGCTCGGTGGCATATTACGTCGATCGCTACGGCTACGATGTCATTCCGCTCGCGCTTCGCATCGTGCGCGGCGAAACAGTGCCGGCGCAAACCAAGACCAGGCACATCTTGATCACGCCGATGAACGTGTTCCGCGAGTATCCGCCGTCCGACATGAATTGATTGCACGGCGCTCGGCAGTGCATCAACGCGCAGCCGGCGGCGCAATTAGAATCGCCTCGAA
>JBBRGM010000651.1:0-2239 GCA_038240725.1 Burkholderiales bacterium
GCGCTTCATCGCCTCGACGAAGCGGATAAATTCGAGGTCGTAGCGCTCTTCCAGCAGCTTTGCGCGCTCGCGCAACTCTTCCCAGCGCAGCCCACCCGGCGTGCGGCGAAACGCGAAGACGATGATGTTGCCCTTTTGCAGCGCGGGAACACAGCTCACCCTGCCGTCGAATGCGGTTTCGATGCGCTGCAAATTGTCGTCGAACCGCCGATCGCTCCCCCACAGATTCACCACCAGCACGCCGTCGCGAACCAAGGTCCGTGCCGCAGCTTCGTAGAATTCCACTGTCGCCAGCGCTTCGACCAGCGCTTCGCCGTCATAACCATCGATCAACACCACGTCGGCGCTGTCCGGGTGCTCGGCGATCCACTGCGCTGCGTCGGCCTCGATGATGTGCAGGCGCTCGTCTTCCTGCGGCACGTGGAATTGCTGACGCGCGGTGGCGATGACCTGCGGATTGATCTCGAGCACGGTTTGACGCGCATCGGCGAGATGCCGGTACATCCACTTGTTGATCGAGCCCCCGCCCAACCCGACGCTGGTGATCATGGACGGGTCCGGCTTGAACAGCAGAAACGCCATCATCGTTCTCGTGTAAGCCAGCTCCAGATGATCCGGATCGGCCAGCCGCATCGCGCTTTGCACCGTGTCGCTGCCCAGGTGCAAGTAACGGATGCCGGCTTTCTCGCTGATATCGACCGCGGCGGTGGCTCCCCTGCGGCGGCGCCCTTTCCAGGCGCTCAATAGTTTCAACGTCAACGCCGCACTCCACAAAAAGCGCAAAGCCTCACGGTGCACCGCGCGGAAGGATTTCTCATCATGGTGTTATCGATTGTAAGATCAGGGCTTTTTATACGGACGACAACGCCATGCGGGTATCGGCATTTTTTCTATCTACGCTGAAAGAAGCGCCCAACGAGGCGGAGCTCATCAGCCACAAGTTGATGCTGCGCGCCGGTTTGATTCGAAAGCTCGGCAACGGGCTCTACACCTGGATGCCGCTGGGCTTGCGCGTGTTGCGAAAGGCCGAGCACATCGTGCGCGAGGAGATGAACCGCAGCGGCGCGGTCGAGCTCCTCATGCCCGCCGTACAACCCGCCGACCTCTGGCAGGAAACCGGACGCTGGGACAAATTCGGTCCACAGATGCTGCGGATCAAGGACCGTCACGAACGCGATTACTGCTTCGGACCGACGCACGAAGAGGTCATCACCGACATTGCGCGCAAGGATATCCGGAGCTATCGGCAGCTGCCAATCCATTTCTACCAGATCCAGACCAAGTTTCGCGACGAGATTCGTCCGCGCTTCGGTGTGATGCGCGCACGCGAGTTCATGATGAAAGACGGCTACTCGTTCCACGTCGATTATGCGGACCTCGAGCGCGAGTACCGCAACATGTACGAGACCTACACGCGCATCTTCGAGCGTCTCGGTCTGCGTTTTCGCGCAGTCGCGGCGGACACCGGTGCGATCGGTGGCAGCGGCTCGCACGAGTTTCATGTCTTGGCGGATTCCGGCGAAGACGCCATCGCGTTCTCGCCGGACTCGGATTACGCGGCCAACGTGGAGCTGGCCGAAGCGATTGAACCGACCGCGCCCCGCGCGCCGGCCGCCGGAGCGATGCGTAAAGTCGCGACCCCGAATCAGCACACGATCGAAGAAGTGTGCGCGTTCCTCAAGCTTTCGCCCGATCAGACGGTAAAGACATTGATGGTCGTGTCCGGCAGCGGGCGGGAATATCTCTTGCTGCTGCGTGGCGATCACATGATGAATGAAATTAAAGCGAGCAAGGCGCTCGGCGAGGATGGTGGATTTCGCTTCGCCACCGAAGCTGAAATCCGTGCTCGATTGACGACAGAGCCCGGGTCGGTCGGTCCAGTCGGAACAGATCTACCGGTGATCGCAGACCGTGCATTGAAGGCGTTGAGCAACTTCGCTTGCGGTGCGAACGAAGACGGCTATCACTTGGTGGACGTCAATTTTGGCCGCGATCTGCCCGAGCCCAGCGTATATGCGGACCTCCGCAACGTGGTCGAAGGCGATCCGAGTCCTGATGGTCACGGTGTCCTGTCGCTGCGCCGAGGCATCGAAGTCGGCCATATCTTTCAGCTGCGTACGAAGTATTCGGAAGCGATGAGCGCCACGTTTTTGGATGAAGCCGGCCAAAGCCTGCCGATGGAAATGGGTTGTTACGGCATCGGCGTGTCACGCATCGTCGCCGCCGCGATCGAGCAGAA
>JBBRGM010000652.1:0-2237 GCA_038240725.1 Burkholderiales bacterium
CGCGAGCCTGCTGAGTTAAGGAAGCTCTGAACAAGTCTTGCGACGCCCGTTGCGTCAGGTGCGGATGGATGCGAGGCGTCGCGGCGAAGCCAAGGTAGGTACCTTGGCGAGGAGCGCAACGATGCAGACGCCGCACCTGACACACCCCAATAATCTGTCGTCTCTGCAGAGGGACCGGGGTGATTTGGGCCGATGGCCGCGTGCGCTCCTCCTGGTGTAGGCGGGCTACACGGCGTCCTCGCCCTCTTGCCCTCGGCCCAAATCACCCCGGTCGCGCACGCAAGACTTGTTCAGAGCTTCCTTAATTGTGTGCACGACGCATCGGTTTTCTTAAGCTCGCGCAGCACCGCTTCGCTGTAGCCGCTCTCGCATTCCGCCGTAGGAAGAAATCGCCAACCGGGGCGGTGCCGCAAGTCGCCTCAGTCGGACAGAAATTCCCATTCCAATTTGGTGATCCGATCCGCGCGCAAATAGATTCGCGCGGTGCCGATTCCCATCGACTGAAAGTACTCGACGAAATCCGGGTGCTCGCCGTCGGGCTGGCCGAGGCGATCGAGCATCGCGCTGCGCGTTGCACCGATATTCAAGCTGTACTTCACTTTCCAGCGCGGCTTGGTGATATCGACTTCCTGCAGAAGATAGGCATCGTGCTGCTGACCGGGAAACAGCGCTCGCACATAGAGGCCATCGAAGAAAAATTCGCGCACTTCGTCCTTGCGGCTCTTGACGTGCGGATTCTGCGTCAATTCGGACTTCTCGCGTTTCACGGGGCCAAGGCCGCGGATCGTGTTGATGCTGCGGGCGCCGAGCTTCGACGACCAGCCTTCTTCGGTAAAGATGTTGACGCGCTTTTGCTGTTCCGCCGATCGCGATGCAAGAGACAGCATTTGATTGCGTCCGAGAAAACGCATGACCCATGGCCAGCTCTCCTCGAATTCAGCGATCGTGAAGTCGTGGCGCGCAGCCGGCAGTACGTGCAGCTCCACTTGTTTGCGTGCCGCGGTGAGCGCGTCGCGCATCGTTTCGCTTTGCGACACCGGCGTGCGATCGTCCTTTGCGCCGTGGATCAGCAACACCGGCGCGGTAATCAACTTGGCGCGCGCCACCGGCGACACCAGTTCCCAGCCGCGCGGCTCGCACACCGATGTAAGATAGCCGCGCACCGACTCGTAGGCTGTAGTCTTCTGCAGCAGCGCGATGTCGGTAATCGGAAAGTACGCGACAACCGCGCGCGCCATCGTCGTGCGGGATGCGGCGAGTAACGCAACCTGCGCGCCCTGGCCGAATCCCAGAATGCCGAGGCGAGCGGAATCCACGCCGGTCTGCCGCGACAACCAGTTCAGCGCCTCTGCCGTATCGTCCGCCTGCACCGCGCCGCAATCGTCTTCGCCATCGGATCCACGGAAGCCGCGCATGGTCAGCGCAAGCGCGATGTAACCGCGATCTGCAAGCGAGCGCGCGGTTTCGAGCAAATCTTCTGCATTGCCGCCGGCACCATGTAGCAGCAACACGGCAGGAACGTCGCGCTGGCGTCGCGGCGGCCGGATCATGTAGCCGCCCAGCGAAAGCCCCACAGCCGGTACGGTCACCGTCGTTGCGCCTGGCACTTCGGGCAGCGGCTCGGCTTGCGCATGCGCAGCGTGCGCGAACGCCATGACGAGCGTCACCGCCAGCAATACAACGACGATCGCATTTGTCGCAGAAAGAGCAAATGCAATTGCGCGGCCGACGCCATGCCGCGCGAATGCTTGCGGACGAGGCATGGCTCGTGCGGATCTGCTGCTGGTGTTCATTGGATACGACCGCTGCGGATGATAGAACGACGCGCTATTCGTGATCAACTTTGAGGGCTTCCAAAACGCGGGAGACGAGGTTGTAGCCGCCGATCGTCGCGCTGAGGTCCACGATCAAATGTGCGTCGAACTGCTGTGCCACCGCATCGAACACCGGCTGCGGCACGTGCACGTCGCGCGTCATCGATTCTGCGTAGTCGAGCACGGCGCGATCCGCCGCATCGAACAACGTGGACTCGCGCCAGCGCGGCAACGCATCGAGTTGCGCTTGCGACAAGCCGGCCGATAGCGCGAACGGAACATGCTGGCGAAACTCGTAGTCGGCGCCGTTGACGACGGCGATCACCATGATGGCGAGCTCACGATAGCGATCGGGCAAGTCGCTTTGCTGGCGAATCACGGTAAAGAACTGCAGCCACGCTTCGGCGATCTTCGGGCTGTTCA
>JBBRGM010000653.1:0-2234 GCA_038240725.1 Burkholderiales bacterium
CCGTACGATGGCGCCGCGCGCAAGCAAAAGCTGCTCGGCTACTACGATTACGTTGCGCAACCCAACCAGCCCAGCATCGCGGTTGTGCAGGACATCGATCCGCTGCCGGGCCTGGGCGCATTCTGGGGCGAAGTTAATACGCACGTTCATTACGGTCTCGGCTGCATCGGCGCGCTGACCAACGGCTCGATGCGCGACCTCGACATGATGTGCCCGCAGTTCCAGTGTCTCTCCGCAACGCTGTCGCCGAGCCACGCCTACGTTCAAGTGGTCGATTTCGGCAAGCCGGTCGAAGTGTTCGGCATGCAGGTGAAAGACGGCGACATCATTCACGCCGATTTCCATGGGGCGGTGATCATTCCGCCTGAATCGCTCGCCAAGCTGCCCGCGGCAATCGATCTGATGGCACGGCGCGAAAAGGTGATTCTGGATGCCGCGCGCCACTCGGGATTCAACATGACAGCGCTGCGCGAAGCGCTTGCCGCGTCCGAGCAAGTCAAATAACACCGCAGTGGATCGATGCCGGCCGACACTCGGATCGCCATCCAATCGCAGGGGCTGAGAACTTAATCAAACGAACTAATCACCAACAGTGATGCTACGTTTGCTGGTTCCCCTGCTGTGGCTGTCAATGTCGGCGTCGTTTACCGATGCGTCCTTCGCTGCCGACAGCTCACAGCAGTTTCGCAACATCCGCAAGCAGCCGGACCCGGCCAACAACCGGGTGTGGTACATCCCGGAGTCGGCGCCTACGGTCGTCGAGACGCCGGCGTTCTACTTGTACTTCGGCAAAGGCGAACGCGGATTGCTCACCGCGTTGCGCCTGAAAGTCGTCTACAACGGTAAGCAGCCGCTTGGCGTGCGCCAGTTCTGGGCCAACGCGGATGGCAAGCAGCTGATCTCGTTTCCCACCGCGCGCTGGGAATCCGAGCAGGTGAATCGTGTGTGGGAATGGATCGATGCGCCCATCGACAACGTGCGGCAGGTGCACGATCTGCTGACGCTCGCAGCGGCGCGTCAAGGCACCATTTATTTCTCCGGTACGCACGGCAAATTTCGCGTCGTGCTCAATCAGGAGCAGAAGCGCGCGCTGCGCGACGTGATCGCCGCCTACCAAGCCAGCGGCGGCAATCTCAGCTGGTAGCAACGGTGCGGATCGACCTCGACGCCTATCGGCAACGAATCGATGCGCCGTCGCTACCCAATGCCCCGCGCGATCGCCTGCAACTGTTGCATCGGGCGCACGTTTTCCACGTGCCGTTCGAAAATCTCGACATTCATCTCGGCAGAGGCATCTCGCTGCAGCCTGACGCGCTGTACGACAAGATCGTCCGCCGGCGGCGCGGCGGCTATTGCTTCGAACAAAACGGCCTGTTCGCGCTGGTGTTGCAGAACGAAGGCTTCACGGTCGAGGGGCATCTGGCGCGCGTCATCTACGGGCGCGCGTCGCCGGGACCGCGCACCCATCAGGTGTCACTGGTAGAAGTCGATGGCCGCAAATGGCTAGCCGACGTCGGCTTCGGCGGACCCGGCCTGCATTCACCGATTCCGCTCGAGGTCGAACGCGAGGATGTGCAGGACGGCATGCGCTTCAAGCTTCGCGAAGACCGCGAATTCGGTTACGTGCTGCAGCGATTTCTCGACGGTCGCTGGATGGATTTGTACGCATTCGATCTCGCAACCGTGCAGCCGATCGATTTCGAGATGTCGAATTTCTTTACCTCGAACTATCCGCAGTCGCCATTCCGCGCGCGCCGCTGGATCATGCTCATGCAGCGCTGGGGGTCGGTGTCGTTGGAAAATTTCAATCTCACCATCGATCGAGATGGCCAGACCACCACCGAACAGGTGCAAGGCGGGCCGGCTTATATGGATGTCCTGGCAACGCGGTTCGGCCTACACGTCAACGCCGAGTACGACGACTTTATGCCGCTGCCGGCGACCTAGCCTCAGCGCTGGAAATGCGCGTCGGCTCCGAGCAGCGCTTCGCGAAAGCGATTCTTGAGCTGCGCGCCATCGCGCGGGGGCAGCACCAGCGGAAGTTTGTCGGCTGCAACTTTGATCTGTGCGAACAACGGGCCTTCGCCCGCATGAATCGCCGTGCGCAGTTTCGTCACTTCGTCGATGGCGGTGAGCAGCATGGTCGACGCAAAACCGCACGCCTTCGCCGCTGCTGCGAGGTCGACGCCGCGCGCTGTATGCGATTCCTGCATTCCCGTCTCGCCGTAGTGCTC
>JBBRGM010000654.1:0-2218 GCA_038240725.1 Burkholderiales bacterium
GACGGATTGATGGCGGCGCTGGCCGAATGTGTCGCGCAGCCGAATAGCCCGCGGCCATCGATCGAAACGCTGCTGCATGCGGTGTTGCCCTGGAAGTTCGTCGAGCACACGCATGCGGATAGCGTGCTCGCCATCACCAACACCGAGCACGGCAGCGCGATCGCGGCCGAAGTGTTCGGCGAGCTTGCGCCGCTCGTGCCGTTTCACGCGTCGGGAATCGAGCTCGCCCGCGCATGCCATGCCGTGTATCGCGATCACGCGAGCGAACGCACAATTGGCTTGATCCTTTTGCATCACGGCGTGTTCGCATTCGGCAGCACCGCGCGGGAGTCGTACGAAAACATGCTGCATTTGGTCGGCCTCGCAGAAACCTACTTGCAAGCGCACGACGCGTGGACACTACCGCGGGATGAACGGGCTACGAGCTGGCTACCGACCGACATCGCGAAATTGCGAAACGCGATATCGCGCAGCGCAGGGTTTCCGATGCTGCTGCAATTGCAGGATTCAGCAGAATGGCGCGCGTTCGCGCGGCGGCTCGACCTCGCGGAGATTTGTGTCCAAGGACCAGCAACGCCGCAGCACGCGGTGTTCGTGAAGCGCGTGCCATTGCTGGGAACCAATGTCGCGCAGTATGCCGACGACTATCGCGCCTACGTCGGCCGACATCGACCAGGCCGGACGCTGCAAGAGCTCGCACTGGATCCCTCGCCGCGCGTGGTCATCGATCCGCTGGTGGGCGTGTGGACTGCCAGCGTAGATGCCAAACATGCAAGTATGACCGCGGAGATTTTTCGCCATGACATGGAGATCATGAGCCGCGCGGCGGGCCATGACAGTTATCGAGGATTGGCGCCGGGAGAAATCCTGGACGCAGAAATCAGCTACGGTGGATTCGAGCAGCGGTTGCGCGCGCGAGTAGCGATGACGGCGCCGCTGTTGGGGGAAGTCTGCCTGCTGGCCGGTACGGAGACTGTGCTGAGCAATGCTGTCGACGTAGACCTTGCGAAGCGCGGCGCGGTTATCGTACGAATCGATGTGAACGCGGATGATCCGCGCAGCGCGCAATCGCCGGCGCTGCTGTGGCTTGCCGGCGAGCCCGCTGCAGGCTTGGACGTTCTCATCAGTCGATTCGGCGGTCTCGACGTTGTCGTCTTGAATCAAGGCTTCGAACACTGGCTCGCGCCGGCTCTCGCGCTGCTGGCCGTGGCGCCGCGCGGCGGCCGCATCGTGCTCGTCGGCCGGCAATCGTGGTGCGCGAAGATTGCGATGACGGCGCAGCGTCACGGCGATTCATCGCACGTGCGGATGTCCTCAGTCGAGCTCGATGACCAGGCGATCGCATCGCAGCCGGTTGACTTATCCGCTCGTATCGTCGAGCTTTGCCTGCCTACCGCGCAAGAACCAGCCGAGCAAATCAATGGCGAATGACTTTCCCGGATCGGCGCAATCCGCGTCGTCACGCTGGCAAACGCTGGCGTGGCGCGATGGCGTGCTCGAGCTGATCGACCAGCGCGCCCTGCCCGGCGAGCTCAAATATTTCTCGTGCAACGATGCCGGCGACACCGCCTATGCGATCCGCAACATGGTCGTCCGCGGCGCGCCGGCAATCGGCTGCGCCGCCGCGTACGGTGTGGCGCTCGAAGCGATGCGACAACGCTTCGCGCCGGCGGATGTGTTCATGCAATCGCTGATCGCCGCATTTCAGTTGCTGGCGGAGAGCCGGCCGACCGCAGTCAACTTGATGTGGGCGCTAGATCGGCAGCGGCGTACGCTCGCCGTGGTAACGGGTGCGCCGCCCGCAGAGATCGTGCGTGCACTGGTTAGCGAAGCGAATGCGATCTTGGCCGAAGACATCGAAGTCAATCTGGCAATCGGCCGCCACGGTGCTGCGTTGATTCCGGACGGCGCCCGCATTCTCACGCATTGCAATGCCGGCGCGTTGGCGACCGCGGGCCACGGCACCGCGCTCGGTGTCATACGCTCCGCGATCGCGGCAGGCAAACGCGTTCAGGTGTTTGCCGATGAGACGCGGCCGCTGTTGCAAGGAGCGCGGTTGACTGCGTGGGAACTCATGCAAGACGGTATTGCCGTCACGCTGATCGCGGACAGCGCCGCCGGGTCGCTGATGAGCAACGGCGAGATCGACGTCGTCATTGTCGGCGCGGATCGCGTGACCGCGAATGGCGATACCGCCAACAAGATCGGCACGTATCCG
>JBBRGM010000655.1:0-2210 GCA_038240725.1 Burkholderiales bacterium
CCCATCACGGGGCTGCCCATTCTCAAATCGACTACTGAACGATATTTACTTCAACTGCCCGCGAATCTCGCCGCCTGCATTGGCAGCGCTGTGCACATTCACGTACAGGTTGCCGGCCTCGAATTCTTTGTACTGCGCGTCGGTCAGTTTCGCGCCGGGCGGGACTTCCCAGCTGCCGTCCTTACCCTTCTGCAGCGGTACTGCGACCGGGCCGTTCTTGCCTGGCGCGGCGTTATGAATGTGCGCCATCGTGCCGTCGACGCCGCTGGTCTTCACGCTGCCCTTCACCGACTTGTCATCCCCGACGGTGATGGTGCCCTCGCCCTTGGCCGATGTCGTCACCGCCGGCACTTCCTGATCGCCGGACAGCTTCACTTTGATGTCCTTCGCGGCTGCAGCGCCCGCGTACGCCGAGATGGCAATGATCGCAGCGGCAATTATCGTCGTGCGTGCTTTTGAAGATGCATTCATTCGTAGCCTCCTTTTGGTAAGAACAGAGCATGTGATTAAAGTCCGAACAACACCGGCGCTCTGTACCGGCAGTGATTGTACCTCTATGGGGAATGCGGAGTTTGCTGTGCAAGCGTGCGGTCAGGCACGCCTTCGATGCTGAGCGGTTGCAATGCGATCTAAGGAAACGTGTCGTCGTCAGACCGATCGGTGAGAGGGTCTGGCAGACGAGAAAGGTTCAAGTCGACGCCGTACAGCGGCGAGCTGCGAACGAACTCGACGAGGCTATCTAGTGTGCTGTCCCATTAATAACTTGCCGAATACCTGACGAGAATCGACGCCATGCTGTGTTACGAATCCTCGCCAGGTGTCCAACCTGGCTGCGGTTCGCGCCTTGCCTAGCGCCGATATCGCAGGTTTTCCAACCACCAATGGTGTCGATGCGTAGCCTCTGGTTCAACCGTGTCTGAGCGCCTGAATTCATCAAGATATTAATGGGACAGCACACTAGCTGCTCAACGTAACGTGATTGCGGCCGTGCGCTTTCGACTCGTATAGCGCGCGATCGGCCGCGAGCAGCAGATCGCGCCCGGTGCGATACGCCGGCAGCGCCGCCAATCCGACGCTGAGGGTCACGTTAAACGATTCGTCGCGATCGTTCTGATAGTGAATCGCGGCGAAATCCGCGCGCAAGCGATCGAGCACGCCGCGCGGCGAGCTGCCATCCGCGCCGGGTAGCAGCACCGCGAATTCCTCACCGCCGTAGCGCGCTACGGGGAAGGCGCGCACCGCTTCTTCGCCCGAAGCGCAGACCTTGTTATCGAAGCGTCCGACGGCCTCGAGCGCGAGCTGCGCGATCTGGCGAATATCAGGTTCGTCTTCGACGTACAAAATGCGTTGCAATTGCGTGTCTTTCACGATGCGAGGTCGTGTTTGTCGATCATGCTGCGCGGATCGCGCGCCGCGGGCGGACGTCGCAGCAAGCGGCCGATGACGCTTAGCAGTGCTTCGTTGGTCGTATGCGATTTCATCAACGATGCCGCCACACGTTTCGATTCGTTGGCGGTGAGCTCGCTAGCGGAAAACAGTACGACCGGTGGCGGCGGCACCAGCCGGTCGAGGTCAGCGAGCAAATCCCAACCCGAACCGTCGGGCAGTTCCAGGTCGAGCAGCACAAGCGAATACGCGCCGTCGCTGATCTTGCGGCGCGCTTGCTCGAGCGTCGACGCATGATCGAAATCGGCAAGCTCGCCGACGATCGCGGCAATCACCTGCTTGACGTCCCTGTCGTCCTCGACGTGCAGGATGCGCGGGCGCGCACCGGATTGCGCAACCGTCTTGTGCAGCAGGTTGAGCAGACGCTGCGAATCCACCGGCTTGCTGAGCCAGCTCAGCGGTGGTGCTTCACTGCCGTCGAGGCCGATCGTGCGATCGTCGGCATAACCGGATAACACGATGACCGGCAGGTGTTTGGTTGCGGGCACAGCGCGCAACTCGGCAAGCAATTGTTTGCCATCGCCATCGGGCAGTTTCAGGTCGAGCGTCATGGCGCCGTAGTGGGTTTTCGCCAAGTGCGCGCGTGCCTGTGCGAGGTTATAGGCGATATCGGCGGTAAAGCCAGCGCTCTGCAATGTACGTTCGATGCTTGCGGCGATCGCGCTGTCGTCCTCGCAGATCAGAACGTGTTTGTCGTAGCTCGCTCGCGTCGGACTGGGCAGCAGCGCGACGGGCTCGACGGTTGCCGCGAGGGTTTCGGGGTC
>JBBRGM010000656.1:0-2204 GCA_038240725.1 Burkholderiales bacterium
TTGGTGTCGTCGACGATGCTGGCGCCGTGACTCCACAACAGCCAGTCGCACCAGGTGGTGTCGCCGGCGGCGTTGCCGAGCGCGAATCCTGCCGGCGTTCCGCGCGATTTCAGCGCCTGACACAACTTTAAAAACCCGGGCAGGTCGCGCGGAATGCCGCTGAAGCCGGCTGCGCGAATCATGCTTTCGCGATACACCACGCAATACGCAATCACCGCCATCGGCAGCGCGATCCAGCGGCCATCGTCGATGCCGTATCGCTCGCAGACGTCGTACCAGCCGCCGTACTTCTGCGCGAGGTACGCGGCCAGCTCGGTAACCTTGACGCATTTGTCGGCATACAGGTGCGGCATATCCGGTGCACCCATGACGATGTCGGGACCCGCGCCGACATTCGCCGCCATCGCGCCTTTCGAGCGCAGCTCTTCGATGTTCACGCTTTCGACTTGCACGGGGACGCCGGTATCCCGCGTGAACTTCTGCGTGTTCGCCATCCATACGTCTTCGTCGCCTTGCACGAAGCGCTTCCAGCGCAGCAGTTTCAACGCTGCTCCGGTTTCCGCTTGATAACGCAACGGTGCCGCCTGCGCAATATCGGGCAACAGCACGCCGCCAGTGGCCGCCAACGTCGCGGCGCCGAGCGCTTTCAGAACCGTGCGGCGTTGATTCGCCAGCATCGTCTTATTTGAATCCGAAACGTCCGGGAAGCCAAAGCGAAAATGCCGGCACGAACACAAGCAGCATCAGGCCGAGAAACAGCACGACCAGATATTTCAGCATTGGCCGAGCGACGTCCTGCATTTTCGTATCGGTGATCGCGCAGGTGGCAAACAAGCCCAGGCCGATCGGCGGCGAGAATAAGCCGAGTCCCATGGCGATGATCATGACGGTGCCGAAGTGCAGCGGATGCACGCCGAGCTGCTGCGCGAGCGGCGTCAACAGCGGGCCGAAGATAATCAGCGCCGGCGCGCCTTCGAGAATCGCGCCGAATGCAATCATCAGCAATGCAGATGCAACGACGAACGCCTGCGCACCGTAATTCTGGCCGAGGCTGATCATGGCGCCGGAAATGTATTGCGGGATTTGCTGGATCGTCAGCGCGAACGAAACGCTCGACGCAGCCGCGACGATGAACAGAATGCTCCCCGACATGGCCGCAGACCGCACGAACAAACGCAGCACCGATCGCACGGTCAGCTCGCGGAACGCAAGGCCGCCGACCACCAGCGCGTACACCGCAGCGAACGCAGACACTTCAGTCGAAGTCGCGATGCCCGATGTCACGCCTTTGCCGATCATGAGAATCATAATCAAACCCACGGCCGCTCCCGCGAGCAGACGCGCAAGCGGCGTGTGATGCGGAAATGCGTCGCGCGGATCGATGCGCGTGCCGAAGTAGATCGCGACAGCCGCCAGACCCAACGCAAGCGCGGCCGCCGGAACCAGGCCTGCGATGAACAGGCCGCCGATCGAGATGTTGGCGACGAAGCCCAGGATGATCATGTTGATGCACGACGGAATCGTCTCCGCCATCACCGCCGCGCCGGCGAGGACACCGGCAGCTTCGTTCGGATCCTGTTTGCTGCGGCGAACTGCAGGCATGATGATGCCACCGACTGCCGCGATGTCGGCGAGCTTGGAACCGGAAACGCCCGAGAAGAACGCAGTCGCCGTGATGATGATGAGATTCAAGCCGCCGCGCAGACGTCCCATCCAGCGCACCAGCAGCTCGATCAGCCGGGACGACATGCCGTTCGCTTCCATCAATAAGCCGGCGAGCACAAAGAACGGAATCGCTAGCAATACGAAGTGATCGGTCCCCGAAACCACCTGTTGCGCGTAGACCAGCATCGGCAACGACGGATCGGACAGAAAGTACAGCAGCGCCGCGAACGCCAGCGCGAAAGCGATCGGCACGCCGATGACGAAGCTGATGACGAAGCCGAGCAGCAGCAGAACGATCGGTGTGATCGGCGCGGCCGGCACGAGAACATTCCAGCTGTAGACGATCGCGACCAGCACGACGCTCCCGATAAACGTGGCGACAACCGTTTTCCACGGCCCGCTCAACGCGCTCAGCATTCCGAACAGTGCCATCAACAGACTGCCTGCTACGACCGGCCACACGTAGATCGATTGCGGCAATCCGATCGGCGTCGTCTGTCCGCTGGAATCCGCCAGCAACGTGAGCGCCGAGAGCAGCA
>JBBRGM010000657.1:0-2148 GCA_038240725.1 Burkholderiales bacterium
AGTAACAGCCTGCCACCGGTAGCGGCGTTCGAGCGGCGCGACTCTGGACGGTTGCTGCTAGGGAAGCTCTGAACAAGTCTTGCGACGCGCGTTGCGTCAGGTGCGGATGGATGCGAGGCATCGCGACGAAGCCAAGGTAGGGACCTTGGCGAGGAGCGCAACGATGCAGACGCCGCACCTGACGCAACCCAATAATCCGTCGTCTCTATAGAGGGACCGGGGTGATTTGGGCCGAGGGCCGCGTGCGCTCCTCCTGGGGTAGGCGGGCTACACGGCGTCCTCGCCCTCTTGCCCTCGGCCCAAATCACCCCGGTCGCGCACGCAAGACTTGTTCAGAGCTTCCCTAGGCAACGCGATCGGCTAGTTCGCGATCGAACAACAACAATCGAACAACAACGAAATCGGTGCACCCGCATCGAACCAAGACCACATGCCTAAAATCATCGACTATTATTTCTCGCCTGTGTCGCCCTGGACCTACCTCGGACATCAACGCTTTGCCGACATCGCCGCGCGCAACGACGTACAAGTCAACGTCAAGCCGGTCGACTTTGGCCGAATCTTTCCCGTGTCCGGTGGCGTGCCGGTAAAGCAGCGCGCGCCGCAACGCCAAGCGTATCGCTTCGTCGAGCTTGCGCGCTTTCGCGATCACGTGAAGGTGCCGCTCAATCTGGAACCGAAGTATTTCCCGACGCCCGCGGACGATGCGGCAATGCTGATTGTCAGCGCGAATCGCAACTCGGGACCGGCCGCTGCGATGAGCCTGACGTATGCGCTGCTGAAAGCATGCTGGGCGGAGGAGCGCAACATCGCCGACCGCGAAACGCTCGACCAGATCGCGCAACAGCAAGGGCTCGATGCAACCGCACTCGCAGCCGAGCGCGATCAGGCAAAAGCGGGTTTCGATGCGAACACGCAGGAAGCGATCGATCGCCAGGTGTTCGGCGCGCCGACGTATGTATTGAACGGTGAGCTGTTCTGGGGCCAAGACCGGCTCGAGTTTCTCGAGCGCGCGCTGCAGAAGCGCTAATCGTCGCGGGTCGAACATCCCGGCTGCGCGTTGACATTCGAGGCGCGCGGCGCTTACAGTCGCAGCGGTCAATCGATCCTGCGCCTGGTATTGCAGGCGCGTTCACAACAGGCGGTGAGCGATGAACGCATGCGCGTATGCATTCTCACGCAATCCCATCGGCGTAGCGTTGCTGGCAGCGATCCTCGTTCTTAGCGCGGGCAGCACGCGCGCCATTCCCGCAGAAACGATCGTCACCATTGCAAATCCGGACGAAGTTGGTGAGCTCACGGCTGCGATTCAAACAAGCTTGCGCACGGCGCTCGAGACGGGCGAAGCATCGCGCAGCAAGTGGACTCGGCTGCATTGGCAAGGCATCGAATGCTACGTGCCCGCCGATGTGCGCAAGACCCTGGAGCGTGTCAAGAGCGATTTGCACGGCGCTACCGGCGACGCCCGGCTTGCGGCGTTGCAGGATTATGTAGATCAGCGGCTGGATACGATCGGGCGCATGCCGCCGACCATGATGATCACGCAGCCCGGCGTCTTTCGCGGGCGGACCAGGCGCGTCGAAGGCGTGCGCACCGAGTTGGCGGATTCATCGTTCGGCGATCTGCGCAACTTCGTAGAGAGTCTGCTCGCCTCCGCGCGCCTCGCAGTGGACGTGACGGTGGAGTCCGAGCCGAGCGGCGCCCAGCTGATGATGCAAGCCGGCAGCAATACCGGCAACCGGATGAAGCTCGCCACGACTTCGCAGTTGAAAAACGTGTGGCGCGGCATCTACAGGATCACCGTCGATCAGCCCGGCTACAAAACCGCTGCACTCGATGTCGACCTGGTGAATCAGGGCGGCCTCGCCATCCTGTGCAAACTCGCAAAGAAAAACGAAACCGACGACAGCCGCTGCACCCAGACGCCGATGAAGTAACGCCGTTCGAAGATGTGCTTAGCGCACTGATCACCAATCACTAATCACCGATCACTGTAATTAATCACCGATCGCTGTCTTCTATGGCCGAGACTCCAGCGAAATCGCCGACCGCCGACTTGCCGCCGGCGGCGCAAAAATACGTTCGCTATGTCATCGCGTTCGGCGTCAGCCTGGCGATCGGATTAGCCCCGCTTCTGGGGAAACTGCG
>JBBRGM010000658.1:0-2119 GCA_038240725.1 Burkholderiales bacterium
TCGAAGCGTTCCTTACCCACCTCGCTGTCCACCGCAACGTCGCAGCGTCTACACAGAATCAGGCAAAGAGCGCGCTCCTCTTTCTCTACCGCGAAGTACTCTTGTCCGAGTTGCCGTGGCTCGATGGCGTGGAATCAGCCAAGCGGCCTCAGCGGCTTCCGGTCGTACTAACAGTGGAAGAGGTTACCGCGCTGCTTACCCTCATGTCCGGAACAACAGGCCTGATCGCCCGCCTGCTGTACGGCTCGGGCCTGCGACTGCTGGAGGCGGCGCGCTTGCGGGTCAAAGATCTCGATCTGGAGCGACTGGAGATCCTGGTGCGTGATGCGAAGGGCGCCAAGGACCGGGTGACGATGCTTCCCGCCACCCTCGCGGAACAGCTAATTTCCCAGCTCGCCGTCGCACGCGCGCTGCATCAACGTGATCTCGGTGAGGGATTCGGCGAGGTATATCTGCCTCACGCACTCGCTCGAAAATATCCCTCGGCCGCCAAAGAGTGGATGTGGCAATACGTATTTCCGGCCGACAAACTTTCGCAGGATCCGCTCGCAAGCGAAGCGCCGGCATCACATCGACGGCCAGTATGTTCAACGAGCCATGCACCACGTAGTTCGCGTAGACGACATCTCCAAGCCGGCCACGCCCCACACGCTACGGCATTCGTTCGCCAAACACCTGCTGCACTCCGGTTACGACATCGGCACGGTGCAAGAGCTGCTCGGCCACAAGGACGTGTCAACGACAATGATCTATACGCACGTCTTGAACCGCGGAGGCCGCCGCGTCGTCAGCCCGCTGGATTGCAGGACCGCCCAGCTCTACGCCCTAACGTACACCACCGCATCCACCGCCCAGCAGCCCTCGCCCGCGCTGCCGAGAATCACCGGATTCAAATCCAGGTTCGTCACGCCGGCTTTGCCGTCCAGCATCAGATCGCCGACCGCGATCGCCGCTTTGCGCAGCGCATCGACGTCCATAGGCGATTCGCCGCGCACGCCGGCGAACAGCGGCGCGATGCGCAGACGCGACAACGCGCGCTGCACTTGCGTCGCATTGAACGGCGGCAGCAACAGTTGAACGTCCGGCAGCGCTTCGACGTATTTGCCGCCATCGCCGATCACGACGACCGGACAGAACACCGCATCGATGCGCGCGCCGATCAGCATCTCGCGGCGGCCCGACACCATCTTCGCGACGATCGCGCCGTCGAATTGCTTGCCTGCTGCGGCGACTTTCTGCTGCATGTCGACGAATGCATCGCGTACGGCATCTGGCTCGCGCACGTTGAGTCGCACCAGGCCGAGCTCGGTCTTGTGGATGATGTCTTCGGAGCAACCCTTGACGACGACCGGTCCACCGATTTCGTTGAGCGCATTTACCGCTTCGTCCGCGGTTTTGCACAGTCGATGCGCGACGACCGGAATGCCGTGCTGCTTCAGCAGCGCGAGGCTGTCCGCCTCGTTCAGCATTCGGGTTGCGCCGGGTTGCACGCTCGCACGCTTAGCTGCCGCTGGACGCTGCCCGGCGTCGCGCATGCGCTCGAGGTGCGACGACAGCTGATTCAGCGCTGAGATCGCTTCGGTCTCGGTTTGGAACACCGGCAAACCTTCGGCTTTGAAGTGCGAGCCGACGCTCGGCTGCGGCGCGGCTATCGCGACGGGTTTGCCGGTCTGCTGCGCGAACGCGGCCGAATCGCGAGCGAACGCATCGATGTCGTACCCCTGCCCCGCGACGGGAATGCCGATGAGAAATGCGTCGGCAGCGGGATCGCGTGCGAGCACCGGCAGAATGTCGCTGAACAAATTGCTGTTGCTCAATAGTGCCGCCGTCACATCGACTGGGTTCTTCGTCGTCGCAAATCCCGGCAAGATCGCGCCCAGCTCCGAGCGCGTCCCATCGTTCAACTGCGCCATCGGCATGCCGACGGCCGTCGCCGCATCCGCCGCCATCACGCAGATCGCGCCTGAATTGCTGATCACGACTAAGCGCCTGCCCTGCGGGCGCCAGCCTTTCAAATACATCTCGGTAGCTTGCACGAAGTCGTTCATGTTCTGCGCACGCCAGATGCCTTGCTCTTCGAGGAACGCATCGACGACGCGATCTTCGTTGGCGAGCGCAC
>JBBRGM010000659.1:0-2114 GCA_038240725.1 Burkholderiales bacterium
GAAACTGCTGCGCATCTGGAACGGATGCTTATATGCAAACGCGATCCGGCGGGCGCAGCGGCGACAAGTGGTCGGTTACATCGATGCAGGCGAGCCTGCGGAATTGTCTTAGGTCCGCGCCGCGTTGTATCCAGCCCGAATACGAGGATGCGGTAATGAAGACGATACTGCTTTCGTGTTTGCTGGGGCTGTACGCGGCGCTTGCCAACGTGCAGGCGGCGCCGATTCTGCAGGTGAATACATTCGGCGTATTGACCGGCGCTAAGGATGTCATGGTCGGCGCCAAGCGCTACGACGTGGAGTTCCTCGATGGATCTTGTGTCGAGTTGTTCAGCCCCTGCAAGTCGTCAACCGCTTTCGTCTTTCGGACCCGCGAGGAAGCAGCCGCCGCATCAGCCGCGTTGCTGGAGTCCGTGTTGCTCAATGGCCCATCTGGGATGTTCCTTTCGATCCCTTCGCTTATTGCAGGTTGCTCGTTCTCGGACGTTTGCAATTTAGCCACTCCATTCGGCATTGGCGTCGGCGTAGAGGGATTCAATGGCGTATTGGTTACGTTTTCTAACCGCGTAAGCCTCAAGGTGGGGTTCCCCAGCAATGGAGTGGTCGATGGGGAGCTATCTGCAAGCTTGGACACGTGGGCCGCATCGAGCGTGGTATATGCACGATGGAGTTCAGCGCCGATACCGGAGCCAGGGATTATCTGGTGGCTTGCCATCGCGGCAACCGCGTTGCTATTGGTCAGGCCGCGTACATGCGCCGCGCTGCGATTCGCATCGCTGTTTTAAGCAACAGGCAGGTGCGCCGTGTGTTTATTCAACCAATCGAGCGTCGCGGCGTTCTTTTTCGATCGCCTATCAATACGAAAAGAATCATCGCAACATGGATTGCAGTCGCCATGAAATGCGAATAACGCGAGCTTAGCCGCCAGTTGCGCGCGTCAACTGGCATGTCGGCGGCGAAACATCTCCGACGCTGGACTCCGTCAACAGTCAGCGACATCCGGCTGTGCGAAGTCGTCGGAGCCAACGTGGACGGTGTGCTGCCATGAAATCGTCTTTTTGGAAACCTCTGCTTCGCCTGATTCTTTTCGCTGCGTTGAACCTGCTTCTTCTCGCGGCCGACGCGGCACCGCCGTCTTTTCGCATAACCGATCTAGGCGCAGGGCGCGTCTCTGCCATCAACGACCTGGGGCAGGTTGCGGGTCAGTCGTTAGCTGGCGTGCCGTTCGTATGGTCATCCAAGACTGGCCGAGTGGATCTCACGACTTGCCTCCCGGACGCCGCGTCGTGTTTCGCAAATCCCCTACCGCGAGACATTAATAACAGCGGGCAAGTCGTCGGCTATTCGGAGGGCTTCACCGCACTTCGGTGGGATCGGCCAAATAAACTCGTCGTGTTGCCAGTTCTCGGACAGATCAACGTGGCGCTTGCGATCAACGGCTCCGGCGTGACGGTGGGAGGAAGCCTAGGCTACGCTTCCTTTCCGCGATACTGGGATAAAAACGCCCATCAAGACGTAGACGTTTCCGGCCCACCCATCGGCGGAGTCGATCTACCGTTCAGCGCGCCCGGCGGCGCTCCGAAGGGCAGCGCCAATGGGATAAATGAAGCCGGGGTCATTGTGGGCGGATCTGCGAGCGATGGACCCGCACGCGCGAGTCTTTGGCGTAACTACGTGTTTGCACAGGATCTGGGCACCCTTCCGGGTGACTTCACCAGCGAGGCTTTCGCCGTCAACGATCACGATGTCGTAGTTGGCCAAAGCATCGGAGGCGAGGGCTTCTATCGCGGATTCATATGGACGGCCGCCGATGGCATGGTCGACATCAACGGCGGCGCAGATGGCTCGAGCGTTGCGGTTGCCATCAATAACAGCAATTGGATCGTCGGCTCGTTCGGTCCCAAAGCGGCAAACTCCAAAGGCGATCGACCTGTACTGTGGCAGCCGAACGGAGAGATGGACGATCTCAATTCATCGGTCGATCTTCCTCACTCGAACTTCCTGCGCTTGAGTGATGCCGTCGACATCAACGCGCTGGGTGAGATCGTCGGGACGGGGAGGGGGCGCGACAGCGCACTTCACGCCTTCCTGCTCACACCGATACCCGAAGTTCA
>JBBRGM010000660.1:0-2112 GCA_038240725.1 Burkholderiales bacterium
CGCGCGTTTCCAGCTCTTCGACCAGCGATACGGTGACGCGATCGTCGGACGCGCTCGCGGGTGCAAACCGCACGCCCTTCTCGGCGAAGAATCGCTGCAGCGAGCAGGCCGGTTCGCGCGGCTGCACCTGGCAAGGCGAGATGCCTTCGTTGCGTCCGGGCGGCGGCTCGTCCTCGCGCCGCCGGTGCAGCAGGTCGGTTTCGGAAGCGGTAGCAAACGGTGAATAGAAGTCGACTGCGTTCAAGCGCGGGTAGGTTTCGTCGGCCACCGTATTCGCGTTCGGCTCCTGCTCCATCTCTTCGATCATCGCTTTGACGGTCGAAGATTGCGCCGGTCCGATTACTTGAAACTGAAAATGCGCTGCATCGAGCGGAACGCCGACGGCGCCGCAGTTGGTTTTAATTTCCTGCGCGAGCTGATTGAGACGGAACACCGGCGTCGGCGCAACGCCCGGCATGCGCGAGCCGGTTGCATGCACGCTGGAGAACGCCTCATCTTCCAACCACAGCACCATGCTCACCAGATCGAAACCGAGCACGCTGCGATTCTTGCGCCGGAACAGCTCGAACGCAACGGTGGTATTGCCGCCCCAGCGGAAGTAGCCGAGATGCTCGCCGTTTTCCGGAACGAAATGCGCGACGTTCAAGCCCGATACCACCGCATAACGCGCACGCCGGCGCTGCTCTTCGCCGTCTGCGTACGGCGCTTTGGAAACCATCACGCCGACGACCAGGAACTTGGCGTTGGCTCGCACGCGTTCGCGCAGTTGCTCGCAAACATGCGCGATCGTGCGGTTCGCGTCTGGCTCTTGATCGCTGTCGGCGACACGGGCGATTGCGGCAAATGGATCTTCCCAAAGGCGCGCATCGACGTCCTGCAGCCCGATCTCGTCGGATGTGAGCGGCACAGTGACAGCGGGTCGATTGACTTCGAGCGGCGCGGTCTTCCACAAAATCGCACCGGCGATAGCGAGCAGCACTGCCACCAGCCCGGTGACGGGAAGACTGCCGAAACCGTTAGTTTGAGCCATTGCTGATTTTGCGATCGCGATACCGCACCGCCCGCAATCGCGGGCGGCACGAGGTCAGACTTGGAAAGCGCCGACTGCTGGGAACGACGGCGCACGCTGCGCCCGTGCCGCCCTGCCCGCTTGACGCATCAAAGCGTTTTGAGATATTCCAATAACGCGTCCTTGTCGGCTTGCTTGAGTGTAGTTCCGAATTCGTGACCTTGATTGCTGCCGCTCTTCGAGGAAACGTCGAATCGCGTGCCGGCGCGCTGCGCTTCGACGCCTTGCGTGATGTAGCCGACATCGACGGGGTCGTACAAATCGTAGCCACGGAAGAACGTGGCTGGCCGTTCGGCGACCGGCTTCAATAAATCGCGCAAGGTGGGGACCGATCCGTTGTGCAGGTACGGCGCGCGCAGCCAGATGCCGTCGAGGTACACCGCGTTGTAGCCTTCCAGCGTTTCTTCGACCAGGCCGGGCCGCTCGATGCCCATGTTGCGTACGACTTTGTTGGCTTCGATCGCGGCCTGCTTGTTCCAAGAATCGAGACGGCCGCGATCGGTGTTGACCGCCGACAGCGGCAAACGTGTGCCGGTTTTGTCGCTGGCATGGCAGCTCGCGCAGTTGGCGTCGAACACGGTTTTGCCATCGCCCGCGCGTGCCTGATCGATCGGAAACGGGAACGGCGGCGCTTCCTTCGCGCCGAGGTAATCGAGCAGCCATTGCACTTGCCCGAGAAATTCGTCCTTGTTCTTCGGCGCGGCGCCGAGCAAACCCAATGCCGAATCGATTACCACCGAGCGCGGGTCGTGACTGTCGCCCGCCCAGTTCAGGGTCTGGCCTTTTTCCGGATGATACTTCTTCAGGTTCCAGATCGACGGCATGTCCGTTGGCCCGAACGTATCGTCCATCGGCATCTTGATCATGAAGTACTTGGTGAGATTCATCGCATCGTCGCGGCCGCGGCCCCAGTCGGGAAAGTCGGCGCGATAGATCCACTTGAATTGCTCCTCGCGCTCGAGCAGGCGCTTCTTGGTGATCGGGATCAGCAGAAAACGATAGATCAGCCGATCGATCCACGACAGGTCGGTAACCAGATTGAT
>JBBRGM010000661.1:0-2102 GCA_038240725.1 Burkholderiales bacterium
GTGCGAGCAAGCTGCTTTTCTTCAGGTGGGATGCTGTCTTCGAGATCGAGCATCACCGCATCTGCGCCGCGTTTAGCCGCACCGGCAATGAATTTGTCGCTGGTTGCTGGGACGAACATCATCGACCGCCATAGCGGCGCCAGTGCGGTCATCGTATGTATCTCATGCGTTCTCCTGCGCTGGATGTCTGCGTGCCGCCAATTCCGCAAGCACTTCATCGGTGTGCTGGCCGAGCTGCGGCGCCGAATTATGGATACTGCCCGGCGTTGCGGAAAATCGCGGCACCACGTTATGCATGGGAATTTTTCCGAGCTGCGGATCGTCGACTTGGATCAGCGTTTCGCGGCCGAGCACATACGGATGCGTGGTGAGCTCGGACACCGAGCAGACCGGGCCCACAGTCACGCCCGCTTTCTCAAACAGCTCGAGATTATCGTCACGATTTCGCTGGACGATGAACTCGGCGATGATGCGATCGAGTGCGTCGCGATTCTGCACGCGCTCGTCATTGCTCTTGAAGCGTGGGTCGTCGATCAGCTCGGGTTTACCCATTGTGCGAAACAAGCGTTCGGCCATCGACTGCATCGACCCGGACAACGCGACGTAATGGCCGTCTGCGCATTCGTACAGGTTGCGCGGCGCCGTGTGCGTGGATTGATTGCCCGCACGCTGCGTCGGTACGCCGGTCAAATGAAACTGCAGCGCTTCGGTGCTGACGAGTGAGAAGATCGGCTCGAACAGCGACACGTCGATCACCTGTCCGCCGCCGTTGCCGACTTCGACCACACGCAGCGCGCTCAGCATCGCCA
This sequence comes from Burkholderiales bacterium, assembly GCA_038240725.1. GTDB lineage: Bacteria > Pseudomonadota > Gammaproteobacteria > Burkholderiales > SHXO01 > SHXO01. The sequence continues at coordinate 810 of JBBRGM010000661.1, forward strand.
TTGCGCCGTACAGACCGGCAATCATGTCCGCAGTGGCAATCGGCGGCAGGCACGGCGGCGAATCGGGAAAGCCATTAAGATCGGCAAAGCCCGACATCGCTTCGACCAGGGTGCCGAAGCCGGGACGATTTTTGTAAGGCCCGGTCTGGCCCCAGCCCGAGACGCGCACGATGACGAGCTTCGGGTTGATCTGCAGCAGACGCTCCGGACTCAGGCCCATCGCTTCTAGCGTACCCGGGGTGAAATTTTCGACCAGCGCCTGCGCGGACGCGATCAACGCTTCGAGTGCAGCACGGCCGGACTCCGAACGCAGATTAAGCGCCACGCTGCGCTTGTTGCGCGCATAGACTTTCCAGAACACTTCGACATCTTTCACGCGCCATCGGCGCAGGTCGTCACCGCGATCTGGATTTTCAACTTTGATGACGTCGGCGCCGAGATCGGCGAGAACGTGCGTCAGCATGTTTCCCGCGACCAGACGCGAGAGATCGACTACGCGCACGCCCGCGAGCGGGCCGCGTTTGGCTGTATCCGAAGCAAGAGCTGCCATCTGCGCCCCTGCAGCGCTCAACGATGCACGGGCTGAATGCGCGCGATGCGGCCCAGCTCGTCCAGCACTTCGCTCATCGGCATCACGTCGGCGTACTTCGAGTCGATGTCGAACAGATTCGCTCGATGCGGCGCGTCCGAGCGATCGCCGACGGCCGATTCCGGCACGATGCAGCGAAAGCCCAGCTGCACGCCGTCGCACGCCGTCGCCCTGATGCAGCCACTGGTCGAACAGCCGCACACGATCAACGTGTCGACTCCCAGGTGCTGCAACAAGGCTTGCAGATGCGTGCCGAAAAATGACGAGGTGTAGCACTTGTAGAGCACCGGTTCGCTCGGCTTGCGGTTGAGCCGCGCGTCGACATCCACCGCCGGCGTGCCCTTCTGCAGCACACGCAGCGCCGGAATCTTGCGAATCCAGTGGCCGCCTTCGATCTCGGGGTTGTCGTAGGCGATCGAGGTATAGATGACGGGTACGTTGGCGCCGCGCGCTACCTCGAGCACGCGATTGATCGCCCCAATCACCTCGGTGAGATCGGAGCCGACCGGCGACTCGGGGTCGGTAAATCCATTGGTGACGTCGACGACGATAACCGCCGGCCGCGTTCCCCACCCGACTCTGCTGCCCAGACCTTTCTTGGCGTAGAGCGCTTTGGCTTCGGAAAAATCTTCCACTTAAATTCTCCTGATTCGTGCGTATCGAATCGATGGTAATGGGTTTGTCGTTGACAGGTCAATTTGCGC
>JBBRGM010000662.1:0-2095 GCA_038240725.1 Burkholderiales bacterium
TGGCATTGAAACAAGGCGGATACGACTGGGGCTTTCTTGCTTATGCGGTCGGCTTCGGCGGCTCGATGATCTGGTTTGGATCATCTGCCGGGATCGCCGTGTCGAGCGTCTATCCGCAAGCGAAGTCGGTCAACCGGTGGCTCGCGCATGGCTGGCACATCGTTCTCGGCTACGTGATCGGCTTTTTCGTGCTGCTGACGCTGGTAGGCTGGCACGCAGGCGATCGGTACACTCGCGCTTCGCTGTTCGATCCGCATATTTTAAACAGACGGCTCGACGCGTGGGCTCACCTACATAGACGCGAAGTGCTCGAGCATTCGCTGCGCGTCAGGCGTGATGCCGGTGAACAAGCGAAACGCCTCGACTGCCTGGAACACCGCCATGCCGCCGCCATCGAGGGTTCGGCAGCCGATGCTGCGAGCCGCACGCAGCAGTTCCGTTTCCATCGGGAAGTAAACGATCTCGGCAACCCATAGCGCTGGGTGCAGTAGATCTGCGGGCAGCGGCAGGCCGGGATAGTTGGCCATGCCGGTCGGCGTGGCGTGAATCAATCCATCCGCTTTTGCAATCGCACTACTCAGATCGTCGCCCGCGATTGCTCTGCCTGCACCGAAGCGCGCATTCAAGTGCTCAGCAAGCTGCTGCGATCGCGCGTGGTCGAGATCGAACACGGTGAGCTCTCGCAATCCCAAAGTAAGTGCGGCGTGTGCCACCGCCGCGCCGGCGCCGCCTGCACCGAGTTGTACGGCGCGGTCCAGTTTTACGTCCGGCAACGAGCGCCGAAAGCTCTCCGCGAAACCCCACCAGTCGGTGTTGTAACCGATGCGCTTTCCCGCTTGCAAGACGACGGTGTTTACTGCGCCGATCGCACGGGCGTCGGCTGACAGCGCGGTCAGCAGCGGAATCACGGTCTGCTTGCAAGGATGCGTAATGTTGAGACCTGCGAATCCCATGCGCTCCGCCGCCGTCAGCAAATCCGGCAGCGCATCGCCTCCGAGTCCAAGCTGTTCGAGATCGATGCGCTGGTAGACGTAACGTAGTCCTTGGGCCGTTCCCTCGCGTTCATGCATCGACGGCGTGCGCGACGCCTGAATGCCCGCGCCGATCAAGCCGACCAGGACTGCAGGGTGAAAGTGACTTACCAGAGGCATTGTTTTTCGAGAGCCGAAATGGGTTTCTCTGTCGAGACGGGCAAACTTCTGTAAGGTCGCGAAACCAAGAATTTGATCGGACCATTCGGTAACGCGCCTTGATGGCCGAATCATATCGGACCAGCGGAGAAATGCTGGGACCTCATAAAAGTCGAACGGGAGGCCTGCACGATGATCGCGTACGCTACGGCGGAGTTTCAGCGGCAAACGATTCTCAAGATTTCGTGGCGGCTGCTGCCGCTGGTGGTCATCAGCTATCTGATGGCGTACATCGATCGAACCAACATCGCTTTCGCTGCTTTGACCATGAACAAGGACATCGGGCTGAGTTCGTTCATGTACGGCTTGGGCGCGGGGATCTTCTTTATCGGTTATGGATTGTTCGAGGTACCGAGCAACGTGATTCTCGAACGGGTCGGTGCACGCATCTGGATCGCGCGCATCATGATCACCTGGGGAATCATCTCCGGCTTGATGGCATTCGCTACCGGGCCGATCAGCTTTCTGACCTTGCGATTCTTCCTCGGCGTCGCTGAAGCCGGCTTCTTTCCCGGCATCATTTTTTATCTGACGACGTGGTTTCCTGCCAAGTATCGTGGCCGGGTTATATCGGCGCTGTTTCTGGCCGTGCCAGTGTCCAACGCTGTTGCGTCGATTGCATCAGGCGCGATTTTAGAGATGAACGGCGTGCTCGGCGTGAAAGGCTGGCAGTGGGTGTTCATTTTGGAAGCCATCCCGGCGGTGTTACTGTCGGTGGTCGTACTCAAGGCGCTTACTGATCGTCCAGCGGTGGCGAAGTGGCTCAGCACCGAACAGCGAGAATGGCTGGAGGCAGAGTTGCAATCCGAGCGCACTGAAGTCGAACGCTCCGGCACGCTCAGCCTCTTGCAAGCTTTGGTCGACCAACGTGTGCTCGCACTCGCGCTGATTTATTTCACCGGCGT
>JBBRGM010000663.1:0-2045 GCA_038240725.1 Burkholderiales bacterium
CAGAATTCCGGAAAGCCGTGTACGAACAGCATCAGCGGCGCATTGCCGGCGACCCCGGCGGCGGCTGATACCCCTGCCCCGGCCGATACCCCGGGGCCCGCCGATACATAGTGCAGCCGCATGCCGTTGGCAAGCTCGGCAAACGTGCTCGTGCTGCCAGTTACATTCGCGGCGCCATTTTCGTTCATGCGATGCGAAATGACGCGCTACGCGACCGCGACCGGCTCGAGATGGCCGTCGATGAGCTTGGGTACGACGTCCAGCGCGCCCAGTTGCGCCGCATATTTGACTTCATGGGTCAGCCCACGCTCCTGCATCAGCCGGCCGACGCGACTGCGCAGCAGCGTTTCTTCCGCACCCGCGCTGCGAAACACCGCACGGGCGGCGATCGCCGCGTCGGAAAAATCCGTCCCCTCGCCCATCGTGCGTGCGATGAGATCGACGAAATAGCCGGCGCCGTAAAGATCCTCCAGGTTCGGATTGCCCATCGACCCCGAGCACACCATCACGATGGTGCTTTCGGGATGCGAACGCGCAATGTGCGAAACCACCGCGGGTGCGTTGAGCAGCGCGCCGGCATAAACGTGCGCGGCCGCCGACGATTCCTTGAGCGCGACGGTGCCGTTGGTGGTCGCATAGATGACCGTCTTGTCGGCGATCGCGTGCTCGAGCAACGCCAGCGGTGCGGGCGACGCAAAGCCCTCGATCGTATCCGCATACAGCTCGCCGGAAAGCACGAACGTCCCGGCTGCATGCGACACGGCCTCCTCCCTTGCCTGCTCTTCGTTCAAAGTCGGTATCACGCGCGCCGCACCGTTGCCCAGCGCCGTGATCATCGTCGACGTGGCGAACAAGACATCGAGCACCACCGCGATCTTACCTTCCAGCTTGACCATATCGAGATCTTGCCGCCGAAACAGGACGTGCACTTTGTTGTTGAGACGTACCAGCATCAGGACCCCGCGGTGCCGCCGTCGCGGCGCGTGAACAACCCGAATCCTTCCATCGTCATCACCAGATCCCCATCTTGATTGAACACGTCCCACCTGCTTTTCACCACACCCATCTCGGGCCGACTTTTAGAAGCACGCGTTTCCAGCACGGTGCGCGTTGCGCGAATCGTATCGCCCGGGCGCACCGGTTTCAGCCATCGCACGCTGTCGACGCCGGGCGATCCCAGGCTGGCGGAATCATTCAGGTAGGAGTCGACCATCATACGCATCACCAAAGCGCAGGTATGCCAGCCGCTCGCGATGAGTCCGCCGTACATCGATTTGCCTGCGGCGTCTTCATCGACGTGGAACGGCTGCGGATCGTATTTCGTCGCGAACGCGATCACTTCGTCTCTTTCGATTCGCTTCTCGCCCATCGGCGCAGTCTGGCCTACTTCGAAATCTTCCCAATAGTGCATGTTCACGGCTCTGGTTCGGCTGAGTACAACAGGTGGGCGAGTAACGGGCTGACCATTGCTCGTGCAGAATCCGAACGATATCCCAGGAAGACGAATGTCACCTACACGACAGCATAAGCTCAGGGCTGGTAAGTCGGCGCGCCAACACTTGGATCGGCTCAGACGCGCCTCTCCAGAAGTTCGCCCGTGGCATCCTTTCGCCGTACCGGATAGGCGAATTGCGTCTCTTCTAGATGTTTCGCGTTCATCCCAGGTAGAAGATTACCGGTCAAGTCACTCAAGTTCAGATATGACCTCCCCGATAACAGTCAGTGCTACGTACGCACCGTCGCCTGTCAACGTCCACCTTCATCATCGTCTGTGACCGATCTCGAATCTGATACGACGCCTCAGATCTTTCTAGCCAGGCAGCCGATCCTCGATCGCGCTGGCCAACTGGTCGGGTTCGAGCTGCTGTTCCGCTCTGCAAATACGCAGTCCGCCGGCGTCATCGATGACGTGCATGCCACCGCCAGCGTCATCGCAAATATGCTCAGCGCCATCGGTCTCAAGCACATTCTGGGTGAACACCTGGGTTTCGTTAACTTCAGTGCGGAGTTGCTGCTGAGCGATGTCGTAGAACTGCTGCCCGCAC
>JBBRGM010000664.1:0-2037 GCA_038240725.1 Burkholderiales bacterium
GTCGTCTCTATAGAGGGACCGGGGTGGTTTGGGCCGATGGCTGCGTGGGCTCCTCCTGGTGTAGGCGGGCTACACGGCGTCCTCGCCCTCTTGCCCTCGGCCCAAATCACCCCGGTCACGCACGCAAGACTTGTTCAGAGCTTCCTTGAGTATCGCGCTTGCGAAACGCATTTGAGCTTGGGGGTTCCGGCGCCTTGCCGACCGATGATCGCTTGCAGCGGCGCAGCTTAGCGTTTAAACCGCCTCAGCGTCGGTTTCTCCGGTGCGAATGCGGATAACCTGCTCGACGTTGGTGACGAAGATTTTCCCGTCGCCGATCTTGCCGGTGCGCGCCGCTTTGACGACCGCATCGATCGCTGCGTCCAGCAGATTATCGGGAACCACCACTTCGACTTTGACCTTCGGCAGAAAATCAACGACGTACTCGGCGCCGCGATAGAGCTCGGTGTGGCCCTTTTGACGCCCAAAGCCTTTCACCTCGGTCACCGTCAAACCGGTGACGCCGATTGCAGAGAGCGCTTCGCGCACTTCATCGAGCTTGAATGGTTTGACGATGGCTTCGATCTTCTTCATGTGCGCGGTCTCCCAAATGCTGCCGACTTCGAGCTGCCGAGATCCGGCGTCGCCGACTTCGATGCAGCGGGCTTTCATGCAGTCCGAGATCATCCCGGATGCAGGTGCAGTATAGTTCAGCATCGTGCAGTAAATAAACGAGTACGGAGAAGTCACCCGTGCCGGTCGGCATCGGACCGCAACGCTGCAGTCGCCAACGCCCGTTTAGTTGCAGCATCACACCAATTTCTCTCATGCTTCCGCCGCCTGGAAGCCCGGCACTTTCGATCTCGCGTGACCCATCCAAAACTGCAAACGCGCATCCTCGACTCGCTTGCGACAATTCCCGCCACGCAATGGGACGCGCTCGCGGGCGACAATCCGCTGCTGAGCCACGCGTTTCTGCATGCGCTGCACGAGACCGGCTGCGCGTCGGAGGACACCGGCTGGGCGCCCTGCTTCATCACGCTGTGGCAGGGCCAATCGCTTGCGGCGGCGATGCCGCTGTACTCGAAGAGCCATTCGTACGGGGAGTACGTGTTCGACTGGAGCTGGGCCGACGCGTATCAGCGCCACGGGCTCGACTATTATCCGAAGTTGCTATGCGCGGTGCCGTTCACGCCGGCATCGGGTCCGCGCCTGCTCGCGCCCACGCCGGAGTTGCGCGCAAGCCTGCTGCGCGCCGCTCTGGAAATCGCGAAGGCAACGCACGTCTCGTCACTGCATATTTTGTTTCCGCCATCGGAGCAAGCCGGCGATTTCGATCACGCCGGCCTCATGCTGCGCACCGGAGTGCAGTTTCATTGGAACAATCCGGGGTACGCGACCTTCGACGATTTCTTAGGTGCGATGAATCACGACAAGCGCAAAAAAATCAAACAGGAGCGCCGGCGCGTACGCGAAGCAGGTATCGAGTTCGAATGGCTCGACGGCCGCACTGCGTCGGACAGTCAGTGGGACTTCTTCACGCGCTGCTACAACCGCACCTACAAAGCACACTATTCAACGCCGTATTTGAATCGCGCGTTCTTTCGGCGCCTCGCGCAGACGATGCCGGACAACGTCTTGTTGATCGTCGGATCGCGTGACGGCAAGCCGATCTGCGCTGCGCTCAACATTCACAACAGCCATACGCTGTACGGTCGCTACTGGGGCGCGACGGACACGGTGCCGGGACTGCATTTCGAGACGTGTTATTACCAGGCGCTCGAATTTTGTATCGCGCGCGGCATTCAGTTGTTCGAGGGCGGTGCCCAGGGCGATCACAAGCTTGCGCGCGGCTTTCTGCCGGTACGGACGTGCTCGGCGCATTGGCTCGCGCATCCGCGCTTCGCGGACGCGGTGGAAACGTTTCTGAGCCAGGAAGCGCGCGGCATGCACGCCTACGTCGATGAATTGAACGACCACAGCCCGTTCAAAAACCAGCCATGACATGCTGAAGCCCATCGTCGACCGCAAACGGTTACTGGGCGATAATCAGGCGAC
>JBBRGM010000665.1:0-2023 GCA_038240725.1 Burkholderiales bacterium
GACGTGATCGGGATCACGCGTTTTGAAACGCGCATAGTCTGCCGGATGCGCGCGCTCGCATTCGACGCCGGTCAACCCTTGGAACACCCCGAGATGGCGCTCGCGCAGCCGCGGCTCGTTGATCGCCGGTTTGTGCGTGCGATCGACGAGCGGCTGCGCCGTTTGCAACGTGCGGCCGAGATCGCTGCTGTATAGCGCATCGAATTTCTCGTTAGCCAGCCGATTGCCCACGAGGACGGCTTGCGCCAACCCTTCGTCATTGAGCGGACTGTTCAGATGACCTTGAATACGGCCCTGCGCGTTCCATGCCGTTTCGCCGTGGCGAACGACGATAAATTGCGTCTTGCTCATATCGCGATGAATTCCTTCATTCAGGCACGCGGCACACCAAGCCCTTCAAATATTCGCCTTCGGGAAACGGCAGAGAGACTGGGTGATCCGCTGCGGCGCTGAGCCAATGCAGAATCTGTGCGTCGACACCGGCATCCAGCGCGGCGCCGGCAACGATCTTCTGGAACAGGTCGCGCGATATGCCCCCCGAGCAGGAAAAAGTCAGCAGCAAACCGCCGGGCCGCAGCAACTTCAACGCGAGCAGATTGATGTCTTTGTAGCCGCGGGATGCACGTTCTGCGAGTGCGGCGGTCGGTGCGAACTTCGGCGGATCGAGAATCACGAGGTCGAACTTGCGGTTCTGGTCGCGCATCCGGCGCAGGACGTGAAACACATCGCCTTCGACAAAACTAGCGGGCGGCAAGCGGTTCAATTCGACGTGCGCCGCCGCTCCGGCCAGCGCCGAAGCCGAGCTATCGACGGCGGTGACGGACGTAGCGCCGCCGGCCAGCGCAGCGACCGTGAAGGCGCCGGTGTAGCAAAAACAATCGAGCACTTCGCGGCTGTGTGCGAGCTTGCGCGCCAGCGCGCGGTTGTCGCGCTGGTCGAGATAAAAGCCGGTCTTGTGGCCGCCTTGAAAGTCCACCTCGAATTCCAGCGCATTCTCTTCGAAGCGAACCGGGCCTTCGCTTAGCGCGCCGCTGCGCAGACCCACCGACCGCGGCAATCCTTCCAGGGTCAACACGTCCGCATCGGAGCGCTCGAAAATCGCCCGCGCACCGGTCAGATTTTGCAGCGCATCGACCAGCGTGTCGCGCCAGCGATAGCCGCCCGCGCTGGTCAGCTGCACTACCACCACATCTGCATAGCGATCGACGACGATGCCGGGCAGGCCGTCCGATTCGCCATTCACGAGGCGAACCGCTTGACGTGCGCCCAGCGCGAGCTGCTGATCGCGCAATGCAATCGCGCGCTGCAACCGCGAACGGAAGAACGCTTCATCGATGGCGGTCGATCGCTCGAACGACCAGACGCGCGCGACGATCTGCGACTGCGGGCTGTACGCCGCCCAGCCGAGAAACTCTCCCTGGCTGGTGTGGACGGCGATCGTCGAGCCGCTCTCCACGCTGCCGTCCAGACGCTCGACCGCACCGGAAAAAATCCACGGATGACGGCGCAGCAGCGATTTCTCGCGGCCGGCTTTGAGAATCAGTTTAGCCATTGGCGTTTACTGCGATGACGGCGAACGATGCGGCGGCAAAGCGCGCTCGTCGCGTTCGCGTACCGCTGCACACCGCACCGCTCACGACTTTTTCTTGGCGCGCGGATGCGCCGCGTCGTAGATCTTCGCGAGGTACTGAAAATCCAGATGTGTATAGATCTGTGTGGTCGAGATGCTCGCGTGGCCCAGCATTTCCTGCACCGCGCGCAAGTCTCCGCTCGATTGCAGCACGTGCGAGGCGAATGAATGCCGCAGCATATGCGGATGCACGTGCTGCGTGATGCCTTGGCGTACCGCCCACATTTCGAGCCGGCGCTGTACCGCGCGCGGCGACACCGGTGCCCCTTTCGCGCTAACGAACAATGTCGCTTCGTGCGGCGGCGCCAGCGTGCTGCGCACCGACAGCCACTCTTGAATGGCTTTGCAGGCGAAGCTGCCGACCGGGACGATGCGCGTTTTGTTGCCTTTCCC
>JBBRGM010000666.1:0-1991 GCA_038240725.1 Burkholderiales bacterium
TGTATCTGCTCGATACCGATCTGCCGGAAAATGATGAGCATGCGCGCGACATCACGCATCAGCTCTACGGCGGCGATCGCCGGATGCGCATCGAACAGGAGATCGTGCTCGGCGTCGGCGGTGCGCGTGCACTCGAAGCGCTGAGCCTAAAACCGACGATCTTTCACATCAACGAAGGCCACGCGGCATACATGCTGCTCGAGCGGGTTCGTGAGCTCACCAAGAACGGACTCGACTACGCATCGGCGCTGGAAGCGGTTGCATCCAACACGGTATTCACGACGCATACGCCGGTGCCCGCAGGCCACGATCATTTCTCCGCAGACATGATCTGGAGCTACTTCGAGCCGTTCTGCCGCGAGCTCAATCTCAGCCGCGAAGATTTTTTGAAGCTCGGCACCATCGACGGCACCGGCGAATTCAACATGACCACGCTGGCGATTCACTTCTCGCGTTTCCAAAACGGCGTCAGCCGCATTCACGGCACCGTGTCCTCACAAATCTGTGCGCCGCTGTGGCCGGAAGTCGATCCGGCGGACAACGGCATCGGCTACATCACCAACGGCGTGCATGTGCCGACCTTTCTCGCGCAGGAATGGATCGATTTGTTCGAAAAGTATCTCGGCTTCGACTGGACCCAGCACCTTACCGACGTCAGCTACTGGGAGCGCCTCGACAGCATTCCCGATCACCTGTTCTGGAGCATCCGGCAATCGCTGAAAGCGCAGATGCTGCACCTGGTGCGGCATCGCGTGGGGGTTCAGCATTACCGCAACGGCGGCTCGCAGGCGCATCTCGACCGCATGCTGAAGTTCGTCGACCCAACCAACTTGAACGTGCTCACCATCGGCTTCGCGCGGCGCTTCGCCACCTATAAGCGCGCAGCGCTGATATTCCACGATCTCGATTGGCTGCGCCAGATCATCGCAAACGAAAAGCGCCCGGTGGTTTTGATCTTCTCCGGCAAGGCGCATCCGGCCGATCGCCCGGGGCAGGAGCTGATCCGCAAGGTCGTCGAATTCGGGCGTCGCAGCGAATTCGAAGGGCAGGTGATGGTCGTGGAAAATTACGACATGCGCCTTGCGCGGCGGCTGGTTTCAGGTGTCGATATATGGCTCAACACACCGGTGTATCCGCTGGAAGCCAGCGGCACGTCGGGCATGAAGGCCGGCTTGAACGGCGTGCTTAATTTGTCCGTGCTCGACGGCTGGTGGGCCGAGGGGTTCGACGGCAAGAATGGCTGGGGCATCAAACCGGTCGGCGAGGATCTCGACGAGGCCACGCGCGACGGCGAAGAAGCCAAGACGCTGTACGAGCTGCTCCAGGACAAGGTCATTCCGATGTACTACAACCGCGGCGAGATGGGCTACTCGACCGAATGGTTGCGAATGGCGAAACACTCGATCGCATCGCTGTTGCCGCGCTTCGGCTCGACGCGGATGGTGAGCGAGTATCTGGCGAAATTTTATCTACCCGCGTCGCGCCAAGGTCGCCGTTACGCCGAATCCAATTTCGAAAACGCCCGGAAAGTCGCGCAATGGAAAACGCTGGTCCGCAGCAACTGGCCGAAGGCCGGCCTGCGCCGGCTCGACACGCCGAAGAAAAATGTCCCGTTCGGCGAAAGCGTGCGCTTCCAGCTCGCCGTGCGCATGGGAGATCTGAAACCGGAAGATGTCGTTGTCGATCTCGTGATCGGGCGACAGACCGATGCGGAAGGTAAGCGAGACACGCGGCGGTACCGGTTCGAATGGGAAGGTGTGATGACCGACCAGGGCGAGCACAGCTTTGCCTTGCACATCACGCCGGAAATGTGCGGCAAGCTCGAGTACCGGGTGCGTATGTATCCATACCACGAGTTGCTGACGCATCCGTTCGAGATGGGCATGATGCGCTGGCTGTAGCGCGTTTTCCGCAAGATTGCGAGCCGGTCGATTGGTAATGGCGACGACGCCAGCGCGTGCGGCAGAGACGCCAGCGCGTGCGGCAGAGAC
>JBBRGM010000667.1:0-1955 GCA_038240725.1 Burkholderiales bacterium
GAACATCCGCCGGCGAGATTCCAGCGAAGGTGTCGGTCGCGGCGCGTGCGAGGGTGACAGCCGGGTTTGCGAACGAGGTCGACGACGTGAACCAGTACGCGCTGGTGATAAAGCACGCGACGACAAGCGCAATAGCATCGCGGCGGAATTGCGATGTCAGCACGATCGCGAGCACGAGGCCGAAAGTCGCAATGACTTCGCCGAATGCTTCTCCCATGGTTGGCCTGACATGCGCAGAAGCTTGCAGGATCGGCAGTCCAAACATCGCATGCGTCGAGGCGACACCTGCAAAAGCGCCACTCACTTGCGCCAACACATACGCGGCGAAAGCACGTCGCGTTAGGGTGCCTTCGCAGACACAGACGCCGGACACGATGGGATTGAAGTGCGATCCGGAAATCGGTCCGAATATCACGATGAGAACGTACAGCCCGGCACCGGTCGCTATGGCGTTGGCGAGCAGTGCGACGGCAGCATTACCGTCTGCAAGCTTCTCACCCATGATGCCGGAACCGACAACGATCGCGAGCAGCAACGCAGTGCCGGTGGCCTCTGCCGCAGCAGCCCGCGCGAGCGTCATTGTGCGATGCTGCTCGCGTCCGGCTTGGTGCGGCCGATTTCGTCCAGCCTTTCCTTGAGCGCCAATCCCTGCAATTTCTCCAGTGGCAGGTTCACGAATAAAGCAATGCGCCGATGCAGCTCCGCGTATGCCGTGCGAAACGCTTTGCGCTTTGCGTCCGCGCTGCCTTCCACCGCTGCCGGATCGCGCACGCCCCAATGCGCTGTCATCGGTTTCCCCGGCCAGATCGGACAGGTTTCCGCCGCCGCCGAGTCGCACACCGTAAAAACGAAATGCATGAACGGCGCGCCGGGCGCGGCGAATTCATCCCAGCTTTTGCTGCGTACGCTTACAGTTGGCAACTGATTGCTCTGCAGCAGCTCGATGGCGAATGGATTGACCGTGCCGCCGGGATGACTGCCCGCGCTGTAGCCGTTGAATTTGCCCTTGCCGATGTCATTCAGTATCGCTTCAGCCATGATGCTGCGTGCGGAATTGCCCGTGCATAAAAACAGTAGATTCAACGTCTGCGCGCGGGGTTCGCTCATCAGCAGCACGCCCCACTTTTTTTCGCCGCTTCAATCGCAATCGTTTTGGCGGCAGGTGCGCAGCAAGCGCTTTTCTGCTCCGATCTCTCGGCATTCGGGCGTTCGACATTGCCGTAGATCGGCACAGACTCGAGCGTGCGGAAAGTCTCCCACGCGATGCCCTGCGGATCGGTAATCCAGTATTTATCCGAGCGCGCGTAACAGCAGGCCGCGCCGATTTGGTCTCGAGCGGCAATCTCTGCATCGCCGACTTGCTCGCGCATTAGTGCGAGCTCCTCATCCGTGTCCACCTGCACGCCGAGATGGTCGATGCCGGGCTTGAGTCCGCGCTTCGAGATCGCGAAGTTGACGCGCGGATCATCGAGCATCCATTTGGCGTAGTCAGGTTTTACGACCGCCGGCGGTAGTCCAAACACCGTCGAATAAAATCGGATGTTCGCGTCGAGGTCATCGACGGCGACATGAACGTGGAAGCGTTTCATGACTTGCTCCTTGCGAGTTTGCGTTTTGGTTGCGGCGAACAGCAGTTTCCCAGCGCAGTCTCCATGACCGTGAGGCAATCCTGCGGCATGCCCTGGCAGCAGTTCTGCGTGAGAAAGCTCATCAGCGCCGCCATGCATTCGAAGTCGGCGGCGTAATAAATAAACCGCCCGTCCTGACGTGAAGACACGAGCCCCGCGCGGCTCAGCTCTTTCAGATGAAAAGACAGCGTTGCAGGTGGTACTTCGAGCTGCTCCCCGATGCGCCCAGCTGGTACACCTTCGGGCCCGACCTGAATCAGGACGCGGAAAATCGATAGTCGCGTTTCCTGCGCGAGTGCGGCCAGTGCGGCGACGGCGGTTTTAGTT
>JBBRGM010000668.1:0-1941 GCA_038240725.1 Burkholderiales bacterium
CGTAACACACGGCAACGTCGGCGCGCGGCCGTGCGGTCAGCAGTTGCAGAAGTCGCGCGCCGCCGCTGCCGTGTCCAACCAGCAAATGCGAGCGGCCGTCTGCATCCCACGTCAATGGCCGGTATACGGGTTTGCTTCGAATTCCCGACGCGGGGATTGCATCCGGCGCAGTCGTGCTCTGTGGCGCAGTCAGGCTGTCGCGTGCGGTCATGCGATCTTCTCTCTCCATGCGCTCGTAGTGAAACGCCGCTCTTGCGAGTGGCGATGGCGATCAGTGCGTGGTGGCTCCGCTTCGAATTATTTGCGTTCGACGCACGGCGTGAAATTCCCTAGGAGGGATACCCCCATTGAGGTAGCGGGACGGCGCGCCGCGATCGGCGCGTTGCGCGCCTCGCGCACCCGCTCAACGCTGCTGAGTCGAAAGCCGCCCGCCGCTGTCATGTCCGGAGGCGGCGTATCATTGCCCTGAGCTTCGACCGTTTGCTTTTGTCTGCACGCATCTGCGGACGCCCGCAGCGGTTCGAGCTTTCCTGACCGGTCCGGCGTCGCTCACCAATATCAAGAAGGAGAAAACGATGGCGAAGAAAAACAAGGCATCAGCAGAGGCGGTCTACAAGATCGTCGAAGTGATCGGCACGAGTCCCGATTCCTGGGAGCAGGCGGCGCGCAACGCAGTCGCTACGGCGGCGCTATCGTTGCGCGATTTGCGCATTGCCGAAGTGGTGAAGATGGACATGAAGGTGGAAGACGACAAGGTCATCGCGTTTCGTACGCGGGTACTGCTGTCATTCAAATACGAAGCTTGAGCGATTCGCTGCCGGCATCGTCGACGGCGCAGGCAGCGATTGCCCGCGCCGTTTCCTATTGGCGCGATGCGAAGGTCTCCCGGTCGGTGATGTCGCTTGCGGTCGTAGCTTTCGCGGCGGTGCTAGCGACAAGTGCCGCGCATGCGCAGACGCCGCCGAAACAGTTCCAGAAGCTCTATCACGAGCTCGACTCGCAGCTCAGCGCGTTCGAAATCCACACGCCGCGCAGCGCATCGACTAACGAGCCGATCCACGCTGCGAGCCTGACGAGCGCGAGTTGCCAGCGCGGCGAGATCATGCTCGGCGAAAGTGAGCGGCAGGCGACCTTGCGCGAACTGGATGGCTTGAAGAAATTGCGTGCGGAAGCCGTGGTGCTGCAGATCTGCTATCCGCTGCTGACGCCGCAGTTTCGCGATCCGCAGCCCTACATCGATTACTACGCCAACCTCGCCAACGAAATCCGCCTGCGCGGCATGAAGCTGCTGGTCGAGCACGGCACGTTGTCGTCATCGTACTCGGCCACCGATCCGGCGCCTTACTATCGCAAGCTCACCAAACCGCGCTTCGAGGCTGAGCGTTTCGACGAGCTGAAGACGATTCTTCTCGCCGTGCAGCCGGATTATCTGACGTTGGTGTCCGAACCGAACGCTCAGGCCGTTGGCCTCAAGCTCACCATAAAAGACTGGCGCCGCTACGTATCGCATGCAGTCGAAACGCTGGCCCGGGAACGCGGCTCGTTTCCGACCTTGCTCGGCGCGGGATCGGGATTATGGGACGACGTCGGCTACCTGCAGGCGTTTGCCGGCATCAAAGGCCTGGCGTACATCGATCTGCATCTGTACGCCTTGACCAGCAAGCGCGAGAGCATGCTCGCGCGGCTGCTTGCATTTCCCGATCGCGTTCATGCAATCGATCCGGACAAGCGTGTGCTGATGAGCGGGCTCTGGTTGGCGAAAGTCGGTGCCGAAGAGGCCGCGAAATCGTTCGCCGACCCGCGGGTGGCGGCGCGCGACGTGTTCGGTTTCTGGTCGCCGCTGGACCGAAAATTCTTGACCGTGGTTACTGCAACCGCGCGTGCAAAAGGCATCGAGCTGATTGCGCCATCGCGTTCCGGCTATTTCTTCGCCTACGTCGA
>JBBRGM010000669.1:0-1933 GCA_038240725.1 Burkholderiales bacterium
CGGGGCGTGTTGCCGAACGGCTCGATTAAGCTGGAGGGAATGTCCTGAGGCATCGACGCGATTCAAGAACTAGCATGATTGCGCGCAGCCGCTGGCTGCAGCATCTCCCGATGCGCGCGAATCGACGCGAGCGCAAGCTCCTCCAGTCCTTCGCCGCCGTGATCGTCCAGCCAGACCAGCAACTCGCGCCGCATGCGCGGATCCCAGAAGCGTTTGATGTGCGATGCGACGCCGTCGAGCGCGATTTCGCGATCGGGTTCCGACTGAAAGAACGACGCGATGTCGTTCACCATTCTGATCAGTCGATGCGTTTCCATCTGCCGTTACTGTCGATGAGCGAACGCGGCGGACATTGATCGCGCGTACATCAAACCTTCTCGCTTTCGTTAGTCGGCAGGAAGGATCGCTGCTGCTCATCGAATTCGCTGAACTGCTTTTGCCAGGTCGACGGTTGCATCACGCGCGTCAATTGCACGGCCGTAACCTTGTATTCCGGACAGTTGGTCGCCCAATCCGAATTGTCGGTGGTCACGACATTGGCGCCCGAGAACGGGTGGTGAAACGTCGTGTATACGACACCTGGCTGCACGCGATCGGTGATGACTGCACGCAAAACAGTTTCGCCCGCGCGGCTCTTCACGCCGACCCAGTCGCCTTCGTTGATGCCGCGTTGTTCCGCATCGTGCGCATGGATTTCCAGACGGTCTTCGTCATGCCATTGCGAATTGGCGGTGCGGCGTGTTTGCGCGCCGACATTGTATTGCGACAGGATGCGACCGGTGGTCAGCAGCAGCGGATACTTCCGCGTCGCGCGTTCCTCGGTCGGTACGTACTGCGTGATCACGAAGCGGCCTTTGCCGCGCACGAATTCATCTATGTGCATGGTCGGCGTCCCGTCCGGTGCAAGGTCATTGCACGGCCACTGAATGCTGCCGAGTCGATCGAGATTGGCGTAGCTGACGTTGGTGAACGTCGGCGTGAGCGCTGCGATCTCGTCCATGATTTCCGACGGGTGCTTGTACTCCATCGGATAGCCGAGCGCGTTCGACAGCGCCATCGTTGCTTCCCAGTCAGCGAGCCCGGCCAGCGGCGGCATCACCTTGCGAACGCGCGAGATGCGACGCTCGGCGTTGGTAAAGGTGCCGTCCTTCTCGAGGAAGCTCGAGCCGGGCAGAAACACGTGCGCGAATTTCGCGGTCTCGTTTAAAAAGATATCGTGCACGACCAGGCATTCGAGCGCGCTCAACGCAGCAGTGACGTGCTGGGTATCCGGATCGGATTGCGCCAAATCCTCACCCTGTACGTACATGCCCCGGAACGAGCCATCGAGCGCCGCATCGAACATGTTCGGGATGCGCAGGCCGGGCTCGGGATCGAGCTGCACTTTCCACGCGGCTTCGAACGGCGCGCGCACGGTGGCATCGGAGACGTGGCGGTAGCCGGGCAGCTCATGCGGGAACGAGCCCATATCGCACGAACCTTGTACGTTGTTCTGTCCGCGCAGAGGATTGACGCCGACGCCGACGCGGCCGATGTTGCCGGTCAACATCGCCAGATTGGCGATGCCGATCACCATCGTCGAGCCTTGGCTGTGCTCGGTGACACCCAAGCCGTAGTAGATCGCGCCGTTGCGCGCGCCGGCGTACAGGCGTGCAGCCCCGCGCATGTCCGCCGCGGACACGCCGGTGATGCTTGCGGTTGCTTCGGGCGAATTGATCGGGTCGAGAATGAAACGCTTCCACTTCTCGAATTCCTTGACGTCGCAGCGGCCGCGAATGAATTCGTCTTTTGCCAGCCCTTCGCTGACGATGACGTGCGCGAGCGCATTGACCACCGCGACGTTGGTGCCCGGCATTAGCTTAAGGTGATACGCAGCTTCGACGTGCGCGGAGCGGACCAAGCCGATGGTGCGCGGGTCGATCACGATGAGCTG
>JBBRGM010000670.1:0-1930 GCA_038240725.1 Burkholderiales bacterium
CGGTTCGAATCGGTCCCGGCGCCACCGCGTTCACGCGAATGCCGTTCGGACCTTCTTCTTTCGACAAGATGCGCGTGAACGCATCCAACCCGGCTTTCGACACCGTGTATGCCCCCGCGCCTGCCGGCATGCGGCTTGTTACGTTGGACGAGAGATTGATGATGTGGCCGCTGCCGCGCTTGCGCATATGCGGCAGCACCGCTTGCACGAGATGAAACGGCGCATCCAAATTGACGCGCAGAATGCGCGCCCATTCATCGGGCGGTGTATCGGCGATCTTCACGCCAGGAAGATGCGTACCGGCGTTGTTGACCAGCACATCGACTTGGCCGAATGCCGCCACTACGGCTTCGATCAGAGCGCGTGCTTCTGCTGGACCGGTGACATCCGCACGCACGCTGCGCGCATCGCCCCCGCTGCTTGTGATCTGCGCGACGACCGCTCGTGCATCGGCTTCGCGCTCGCGATAGCTGATAAAAATGCGATAGCCGGCCGACGCCAGCGCGAGCGCGGTTGCACGACCGATGCCGCGCGAGCCACCGGTTACGATTGCAACTCGATTTGCAGATGCCATTGTTGATCCTTCGAGACGTGAATGCGCCTGTCGTCAAGTTTGCGAGAGCGTGCGAATATTGCGCGACGAGCCAATCATGATGCCGCATTCGGATAGGCGTCGCAAACACACGCTGGTTGTGAGAAGCGCGAGGCAGGTGATATAACCTAATGCTCTTCACGTTCGTTCAGGCGAGGCCGCTCATGCGCAAACCCGTTCCGCAAACCATGCAGGTAATCGAGATATCGCGTCACGGCGGGCCGGAAGTTCTACAGCCGGCAACACGCGCGGTGCCCGCGCTGAAGTCAGGCGAGGTGTTGATCGCAGTTGCTGCGGCCGGCGTAAATCGGCCCGATTGTTTCCAGCGCGCGGGCAGTTACGCGCCGCCGCCGGGTGCGTCTGATTTGCCAGGCCTCGAAGTCGCCGGCACCATCGCTGCGCTCGGCGAAGGCGTTACGCAATGGCAGATCGGCGATGCCGTTTGTGCGCTCACGCCCGGCGGCGGGTACGCTGAATTTTGCGCGACACCGGCTCAGCATTGTCTACCGGTACCGAAAGGCTGGACCTTGACGCAAGCCGCGTCGCTGCCCGAGACGATGTTCACCGTCTGGATCAACGTATTCGAGCGGGCGCATTTGAGCGGCGAAGAGACTTTCCTGGTGCAGGGCGGCAGCAGCGGCATCGGCGTAACAGCGATCCAACTCGCGCACGCGTTCGGACATCGCGTGTTCGCTACTGCCGGCTCGACAGAAAAATGCAGGGCGTGCGAAGCGTTCGGCGCTGAGCGCGCAATCAACTATCGGACGGAGGACTTTGTCGAAGTCGTCAAGTCGCTCACCGCGGGCAAGGGGGTCGACGTGATCCTCGATATGGTCGCCGGCAGTTACGTGCCGCGCGAGCTTAAGGTACTGGCCGAGGATGGACGCATGTCGATCATCGCACTGCTCGGGGGCAATCGTGCGGAGATCGATTTCAACGATATTTTGCGCCGCCGTCTCACCGTTACCGGCTCGACCTTGCGTCCCCGCTCGGTGGAATTCAAGAGCGCAATGGCGGCGAAGTTACGCGAATTGGTTTGGCCGAAGATCGAGGCCGGCAAGATCAAGCCGGCGATCTACCAAACATTTCCGCTCAGCCAGGCGTCGGACGCACACACGCTGATGGAATCCGGAGCGCACATCGGTAAGATCATGCTCGAGATTGCCTAGACCGCGCGATTTGCGCGCAGCGACTTAGGGAAGCTCTGAACAAGTCTTGCGTGCGCGACCGGGGTGATTTGGGCCGAGGGCAAGAGGGCGAGGACGCCGTGTAGCCCGCAGGAGCGCACGCGGCCATCGGCCCAAATCACCCCGGTCCCTCTATAGAGACGACAGATTA
>JBBRGM010000671.1:0-1895 GCA_038240725.1 Burkholderiales bacterium
GTGCAGCCGAGCAGCGCGCCGGCGCCGCACAGCATCGCAGCTTCCAGCATGGCTGTGCGCGTGCGGCGCCAAGGCGCCGCGCCGAGCGCGGTGGTCAGCGCCGATTCGTGACGGCGCGCCAGCGCTCGAGCCAGAAACAGATTTGCCACGTTCGCCGCGGTCACCAGCCACACCATCGCCACCGCGAGCAGCATCAGCAGCAATGCCGCCTTGCGGTCGCCGACCCAGATCGAGCGCAGCGGCGTGGCGACGACGCGGAAGTAACTGTTTTCGCCGAACGGCTGGGCCAGCTCGGGAATGGCCTTCGCCAAGCCGTTCAATTCGGCCGAGATAGAGGAAAGCGGCGCGTCGTTGCGCTTGCGCGCGAGCGCCAAGAGGTCGCCGAAACTGCCGGCTTGCGACATCGCACGCTCCTGCACGCTGAAACCGAGTGGCAACCACACGCGGGTATCGCGCGAGGGAAAGGCAAAGCCGCGCGGCAGAATGCCGGCGATCTGCCAGTTGTCGTCGCCGAGCCGGATGTGGCGTCCGATGGCGTCCGTCGCGCCGGCGTAGCGCTGCTGCCATTCGTCCCACGAGATGACGACATTGCGCGCGGCGCCCTGCGCGGCATCTTCGTCGGCGAGCAAACGGCCCAGCACCGGCTGCGCACCGAGCAGACCGAACAGGGCCGGTTCCAGCCGCGCGACCTTGAGGGAATTTCTGCGCTGGCCGTCGCCCAGCGGCAGCTCGCTGGTGCGGTACGCGGCGATGCTGTCCAGTGACTGCGCATGCTGCTTGATCGCGTCGAGCAGCGGCACCGACAGCCCCGGGTTCGAAGGCATGCCGCTCATCCGCGTCTCGATCGAAACCAGTCGCTCGGGCTGCGGATAGGGCAGCGGTTTGTAGAGCAGACCATAGACCACGCTGAACACGCAGGCGAATGCACCGAAGGCGAGCGCCAACAAGCCGACCGTGACAATGCTGAAGCCGGGAGTGCGCACCAGGCGGCGCATCGCGTGCAGCAGGTCGAATGTGTTCATGACCTCTCCGGGGAAACATGGACCCGCACAGCAGCGGTTGGTTCAGTCATGGCGCAACGCCACAATCGCGTCGGTTGCCGCTGCGCGCCGCGCAGGAATCCAGCAGGCGCCAAATGCTGCTGCCACGATAGTCGCCAATGCGATGCCCAGCGCCAGCGGATCAGTCGTGTCGACACCAAACAATTGTGTTCGCATGAACTGTGCGAGGCTCAGCGCGATCAACAAACCCAACGTCAGTCCGATGGCGACAAGCCGGCCGCCATCGAGCATTACCAGCCGATGGATGTCGCCTACGCGTGCGCCGAGTGACATGCGCACTCCTATTTCACCGCGGCGCTGTGCGACGCCATAGGCAAGCACGCCATAAATGCCGACGGCCGCCAGGGTCAGCGCGACGCCCGCGAACAACATCAGCAGCAGCATCGGTGCGCGGCGCCCGTCGAGCGACGCGTCGATGCGCTCATTCATCGTCTTGATATCGAACAGCGGCTGCTCGGGATCGACTCTCTGCATGGCCGCGCGCAATGGACCGATCAGATCAGCGGTAGCGAAGTCGGTCTTCATCACGAGGGTGAACAGGCGCGTCGGGCTCTGACGAAAATCGAAATAGAACGTGCCGATCTCGGGACTCGCGTCGAGGCGGTTGCGCTTCACGGTAGCGACGATTCCGACGATCGTCTGCCAGACACGCTTGTCGTTGAGGTTGCGGGTCGAAATTCGATGGCCCACTGCGTTGCCCTCCGGAAAGTATTTTCGCGCGAGGAGCTCGTCGACGATGACCACCCTTGCGGCATTCGCATCATCGCTGGGCAGGAATCCGCGGCCTTGCAGCAGCGGAATCTGCAGGGTTCTGAAAAACCCCACATCGACGGT
>JBBRGM010000672.1:0-1875 GCA_038240725.1 Burkholderiales bacterium
TGAAGACCGAATCGTCGGATGCGAGGTAGACACAGAGATCGCCTATTTCTTCGGCCCGCCCGAGGCGTCCCATCGGCTGGCGCGCGATAAAGTCTTTGCGTGCCTGGACCGGGTCGGCGAATGCATTGATGCGATCGCCCAGACTGGGTGTGTCGATCGTACCGGGACACACAGCATTGCAGCGGATGCCGCGTTTGACGTAGTCGATCGCTACCGATTTCGTAAGGCCAATGACAGCCGCTTTACTCGCGCCGTAGGCAAACCGATTCGGAATACCTTTGATGCTGCCGGCGACCGATGCGATATTGATGATGGATCCGCCGCCGTTCTCCAACATGCCGGGCAGCAAAGCCTGGATCGTGAGGTACATCGATCGCACATTCAGATTGAAAGCGAAATCCCATTCCTGCGCGGTGCAATCGAGTACTGTGCCGTGGTGCACGAAGCCCGCGCAGTTGACCAGCACGTTCAATCGCGGAAATTCCTTCGCCAGCGCAGCGATTGCGGTGGCGTCGGTGACGTCGAGCTTACGCACAGTCGTATTTGCGGTTTGCGCGATCTCGCCCAGCTTGTCTACATTGAGATCGGTCGCGATCACAGTCGCACCTTCGCGTGCGAAAGCAAGTGCAGTCGCGCGGCCGATGCCTTGCGCCGCTGCAGTGACGAGTGCGATTTTCCCCTGCAGTTTGCCGCTCACATGCGCTCCTGAAAGTTGAGATCGAAGAGGGTGGAAGTATGCCATAGGCTGCGACACATGCGACCGCAGCGGCCCTGTCTGATGCTGTCGTACCGGCGCCGCACATTGCTGTAAAAAGATCATTTCAGTTAGACTGCCGCCACCAGCGGAAGCAGCGAGACGAAAAGATCGGTAGCGCGGTTGTAGACTGCCACTGTTCTTGCAATGCACCATCGAAGTCTCACCGCATCATCCCGCAGCAACCGTTTCTCGAGGACCTGAATGGCATCCGTCGAATTGAAGGACGTTCGCAAGTCCTTCGGCCGCGTCGAGGTTGTACACGGCGTCGATATTTCGATTGCGGATGGCGAATTCGTCGTGCTGGTCGGGCCGTCCGGTTGCGGCAAGTCGACGCTGTTGAGGATGGTGGCCGGCCTGGAAGAAATCACCAGCGGCGAGGTGCGCATTGGCCCAAACGTGGTCAACAACGTTCCGCCCAAAGCGCGCGACATCGCAATGGTGTTCCAGAACTACGCGTTGTATCCGCACATGACGGTGTACGACAACATGGGCTTCAGCATGAAGCTTGCGGGACGCTCGAGCGATGAAATTCGCAAGCGTGTCGATGTTGCGTCCACAATCCTCGGTTTGAACGAATACCTCGAGCGCTATCCCCGCCAACTTTCCGGCGGTCAGCGCCAGCGCGTCGCCATGGGTCGTGCGATCGTGCGCGATCCGCAGGTGTTTCTGTTCGATGAACCGCTGTCCAATCTCGATGCCAAGCTGCGCGTGCAGATGCGCACCGAAATTAAAGAGCTGCACCTGCGCCTCAAGACCACCGCGATCTACGTCACGCACGATCAAATCGAGGCGATGACGATGGCGGACCGGATCGTCGTGCTGCACGACGGCATCGTCGAGCAGATCGGCACGCCGCTCGAGCTCTACGACCGTCCCGGCAACCTGTTCGTTGCCGACTTCATGGGTTCACCGCCGATGAACCTCGTGCCGGCGACGCATGAGGGCGGGCAATTGCGATTTGAGGGCGGCGGCATACTGCCCGCCCGCGCTGGACTGCGCGCCGGCAAGGTGATGGTTGGCATCCGGCCAGAAGCGTTCACGCCGGCTTTGGGTGAGGTACACCTGCGCCTCAAGGCGCTGTCCGTGGAGAATGCCGGCTCGGACACGTTCGCGAGTTT
>JBBRGM010000673.1:0-1859 GCA_038240725.1 Burkholderiales bacterium
TCACCCATTTCTCTGTCTCGCTTACTCTGCATGACCACTATGGCTCGCAATATCAAACTAAGTCCGACGGGCTGCTAGCGCTGGACTTTGTTATGGACCGAGTCATTGACGCATTTGCGGCCATTAACCGCCCGATCGGCAGAATCCTCGCCCGCTAAACCGGAGGGCGGAATACCTCTTTCTTCGTAGATCTAATTCCCAAGTTTGCCCACACCTTGTCGCAACTTGCTCGTACCGCTTAGCTCAACATGTACTGGGAGAGAATACCGCGGATCAAGCAGCGGGCGCCACATTCACCCCCTGCACGCCGTGACGCTCGATCAGTCGCGCGACGAGTCCTGACGCCTTCGCCTCTTCGACGAAGGCAGCGAGAAACGCCGCGCTCGCGACGCGCGCCTTGGGCGTGCCGATCGCCTGCTGGACGGCGGTGAAGCGTCCTTCGAGCACACGCGCTCCGGGCAGCTTCTGCACATCTTTCACCAGACGCGGACGCAGGCCCGCGAGCGCATCGAGCTTTTCGCGCACGAACAGTTCGTAGGACGCGTCGAGCCCGTTGGCATGCACGAGCTCGGCGTGCTGGATGCTGCGGCTGAGATAGAGATCGTAGGCGCTCCTCGCAGCGACCGCGATACGTACGCCCTTGCGGTCGACATCCTCTACGGAGCGGATCGCGGAGTCCGCCGGCACGAGATACGTCGCTTCGATCTCGAGGTACGCGGCGCTGAAGGCGATTTGCGCGGCACGAGCGGGTTCAGCTCCGATCAAACCGACGTCCCAGTCGGCGACCGCGTCGGCAAGCAGTCCAGGCGACTCGTAAGGGATGAGCTTGAGCGGCACGTTCAGTCGCGCAGCGATCTCGCCTGCCATGTCGGGGGAAATACCTTGAGGATCGCCGTTCGCCGCACGCCCCGTGACGAGCAAGAAGTTCGACAGGTTGATTCCTGCGCGCAGCACACCGGTCGACGCGAGCTCCGCGATCACGGCGGATGTAGGGGTGACTGCCATTGGCTAAGCTCCCATATGAGTGATGGATTATTTGTTTGGAGAAAATCGGAACACGCGTGCGGCGTAGCCGGTTTCGAGTCGCTCAACGATGCGGCGCGGTCGAGTGTTGGAGCGCGATGAGCAACTCGAACCGGAACTTCTGCAAGCTATCACGCGTTGCGAGAAGGCTCAAGCCGACGCGAAGGGGAGCGCGCGCTGCGTTGCCGATTCGCGCGCGCCGCCGCGCATTCGGACGACTGCCCGTGCTATTTTGATATGACCCGGCATTTTTGATATGACCCGGCATTGATACGACCCGGCAGGCGATCAGCTCGAGATTGCCTGCGCGCCAAACTCTATCCATTCGACCCGAACAGGAGAACACGATGTCGACCGAACAATGCGTACAGGCCCTGTGGGACGCTCACCAGCGCGGCGATTTTTTCCCGCAAGATTGGCGCGGCAAGCTCGACTTACCTGAGGCGTACCGCGTGCAGCTTGGCCTGCTCGACCGCAAGGTTGCGCAGGGCGAGCGCCAGGCTGGCTGGAAAGTCGGCCTCACTGCGGATGTGATGCGCGAAATGTTCGGCGGCAAGGAACCGGTGTTCGGTTATCTGCTGGAGTCAGGCAGTATCGAATCCGGTCACACGTTTCGCTTCGCAGAGCTGCGCACGCCGATGGTAGAGCACGAGCTGCTGGTGACGCTCGCGCAAGATCTGTCGGGTCCGAATGCCACCGCCGAAGATGCGAAGCGTGCAATCGGCACGATCGCTCCCGCGTTCGAGATTGTCGAGATGCGCGGCCCCAACATGCGCGAAGACATGCCGCTCGCGATTGCCGACAACGTCGCTCAACGCGCGTTCGTGCACGGCGCC
>JBBRGM010000674.1:0-1806 GCA_038240725.1 Burkholderiales bacterium
GAGATGGCGAGCCCCGATGCCCAGATCGCGCGAAAGCCGGCTTCACTCACGATCCGCGCCGACAAGCCGTTGTGCGCTTCCATGATGAATTCGAGCTCGTCGCTGAGGAGCATCTGCCGCAACCGCGCGCTGCGCGAGGCGGGCCGGAGCGCTGGTTGATGTGCGTTCATCGCATCGCTCCAAGCGGTTGCAGCTGCGGCAGGATCTCATCCCTCGCACGGTCGACGTCGTTCGGAAAATCGATTTCGATCCACGGCGCGCCGGTCACGTCGGCGATGTCGAATTGATGGCCGCCTTCGAGCAACAGGTCGCGCACAGCTTCTTCATGCGGCATGTTCGAGCGGCCGGTTTCGACATAGCGGGCAACGATTTCCGCGAGGCGGCGCGCGGTGTTTTCACGGAATCGGAAGAAGCCCACCGATTCGCCGATCATGTCGTATTGGAGATCAACGGGCAGTTGTTTGCGCAACTCGACGGGCACGCCATTGCGCACGCACAGCTTGACCGGCTCGTCGCCGGCTTGGAAATCGCGATCGATCAGCAGCCGGTCGGCGTTGTCGCCTGACGTGAGTGCCGACACGATACGCTGGTCGTAGAGCACATCGGCATCCATCAACAGCACATCGCCGCCGCGGGTCAGCGGTTCCCCGGCCGTGTGCACGGTGAGCACGCTGCCGAGCTCCCAGTGCGGATTCAGTACGACCTCGAGATCGAGACGGCGCGCAACGCGATCGAGCTCGTCTTCGACTTGTTCGGATTGGAACCCGAGCGCCAGTACGATTTGCGCAACGCCCGCCTGGTTCAACATCCGCAAATGCCGTTCGAGCAGTGTTACGCCGTCGAAGCGCAACAGGCATTTGGGAAATTGCTCACCGATGGATTGCTGTAGTCGCAAGCCGCGACCGGCAGCCAGGAGAATTGCTCGCATGAGATGTTTTCAAAAGTCAGTCAGTGACAGGCATGGGCGAGGCGCGTCGCCGCCAGTTCCGTTCAATCCAGTAAACATACACGATGCCGGGCACGCCGAGCGCGAGCTCGCGTGCGCGCTTCGCAAGCGAAAGCGCGAGCCCGGTATCGGGCGTCAACCCAACCAGCGGCGCCAGCAGCAAGTAGCCGCCCTCCTGCGCGCCGAGCGAACCGGGAATCGCGAACGCCGCGCCGCGAATCGCCTGCCCAACGCTTTCCAGCAGCAATGCGTCGAGCCAATCGACCGGGTGGCCGAGTAAGCGCAGCGCAAGCCAAACCTCGAACGTGCCGACGAGCCAGCCGACGAAACTCAGCGCAAAGCTCGCGGCGACCTTGCGGCGCTCGCGATATAGCGCGCGGACTGCCGCGTCGACGGCGTCGGCCTGCGCCGTCGATGCAGACCAGTCGCGAGCGCTGAACGCTTTCGCTGCCATCCGCAGGAGTCCGCCGAACAGGCCGCGCCGTTGCGCCCAATAGAATACGACGATTGCGGACGCAAGAACCGCCGTGGCGATGAGCACTGGCGCGTGCAAGTCCGTGAGCGTCTCATGCGCCGTGTACGCAGCGAACAGCCCGAGGCCGAACACCGCAAACAGGATTTGCGCGAGCGCCTGCATCGTTGTGCTGACAGTGATCGCCGCGGCAGCGTCCGTCAGCCGCGCGCCGCGCTGCATGAGGTGCCGAGCCATCACTAATGGGCCGCCGATCTGCCCCGCGGGGAGCAGGCTGTTTGCCGATTCTCCCGCCCAGCGTGCAAACAAGGCAGCGCGCATCGACCTGTGCGCGTTGTCTCGGTCGAACAGCACAACAATCGCGCCGGCATCGAGCGCGAGCGGCAGC
>JBBRGM010000675.1:0-1801 GCA_038240725.1 Burkholderiales bacterium
GAATCGTCGCGGTGTGCCAGTGCGCGTTGAGGTGCAGTTGCGCGTGCGGCTGTGCGCGCGGGTGCACGGGCGATGACGCCGCGCGCGAAAACGCAACGAGCGCGCCGTTGTAGTCGCCTGAATCCTGCAGCAGGCGCGCCAGATTGAACCAGGCTTCGGCAAGATGCTCACTGGTCCGCAGCGCAACGCGGTAGTGCCGCTTGGCGATCGTGCGGGGAGGTTCACCATGCAACGGGCGGTGGAGAAGCTCGAGGTATGCAGGTTCATCTGCGGGCAAGTGTGCATCCCGCGCGTACGCTTCCGCCACGTCCAGCATCAGCGCGAGCCGATGGAATGCCGCGCCAGCGTGCAGCGCGGCGAGAGCCGGTTGCGCGCGATCGGCTGGCGGGAAGCCGAGTGCCTGCAACAGCGGATCGATCTGCTCCGATGTCGAACCAGATCGATCGCGATCGATCGGCTCTTGCACCGCGCCGCCGCTATTGGCAATCGCCGTCAATTCTTCAGCCCCTTCGTCAATCCACGTTCGCGCGCGTTCGCATAAATGAACTCGGCGATACGGCGCGACATCGGCGCCGTGTAATGAAACGCATCGACGTACAGCGGCTCGGCGAGATGCTCCTGGATATCGGCGGTCCAGATAAACGAGCGCCCGAGCGGAAGATTGCCGGCCATCGAGGCCATCATCGGATAGGCGACCTTCGAGTTGATGTGGCAACCGAGCCGGTCGGGATTGAACAAATGGTATTTGACGTCGTACTTGTAAGCGAAGATCGGCTGCCAGGCAAAGATCGGCACGATGCCGTACGCCTCGCTCACCGACTTTATCTGCCGCGTGTTGTCGACGTAGCGGCGGATGATGCGCCGTAGCGTTGCGTCGTCGACGGGTTTGTCCGGCGGTGCGCTAGTGGCCCCCGTGTATTTCGGCACATCGGCGGCGGTGGAGCGATCGATCGCGGCATTGAACAGTCGCATCAACGGCATGGTTTCGACGAACTCTTTCAGTTTCTCCCAATGCGTGACCACGCCATAGCCCGCCAGCTGCCGTAAATATTCTGCGTTGGTTCGCTCGAACGGTTCCGCGAGCATCTGCCAGCTCGACGGTTGGCCGTCGACGAAACAAAAGTCGTTGAGACCATCCATGAACACGACCATGTCGGGGCGCAGCCCCGCGCTGATCAACCGGTGAAACAGAATCTCTTCCTGCGTAGAGATGTAGCCGGAGCGGCCGAAGTTGTACACGTACACTTTGCGTTTGAAGTTGCCGGACGCGTTCATCGCGTCTTCGAGATAAGAGGCAACGGTAGCCCAGTACGGCCCGACACCGAATGAAGTCGAGCCGCCGAAGAAGAACACGTTGATGTTTTTCGCATCCGGCGGCCACGGGCCGGGATCGCGCGTCAGCCGATAGCCGGCCTCGGTCGCCCCGTAGTATTTGCCGAGCAGCGGTTTGGTCCGGTAGTGCACGTAACTCTCGAACAGAACGCCTGCGTGGTAGTACTCATCCCACATCGGCTTCACCTCATCGGCTGATTTGAGGTCGTACCAGAGGATGGCCTTGTCCGGCGGGATCATCTTTTCGCGGACCGCGCGCGTGTTCTCATTGATGCGGTCGGCCTCGCTCATCAGCATGCCGGGGTGCCGACGCAGCCAGCCCTCGGCCGCCCAGTTGCCGATCAGTAATAGCAACAGGGTGCCGACCAGACTCGCGGAGATGATGCCGATGCCTGCCGCGACGCTACTGCGCCTCATCGCGTGCTCATCGAATGCGAAGCTTGTCGATAACGGGAACTGGAAGCCGACC
>JBBRGM010000676.1:0-1761 GCA_038240725.1 Burkholderiales bacterium
AACCCCGGTGCGCAACCGGTGGTCTGGCTCGATGGGCTCGACATTCCGATGGTGCGCTTCTTCGATTGCGGTTTCGCAGAGGATTATCCGGAAGAGAGTCAGCCGGTCGCGCGGAGCGATGGCGACGCGCAGGTGCGCTACGGCAACAACCTCATGCCGATCGACTTCCAGCCGAGCACGCGCGCATCGCCGCTGTTTGCCTATCCGTACGCGCGCACCCGCGAGACCTTGCACCAACTGAGCGAGCGGGGCGAGCCGCACGCAGTGCATGGTTACAAAATGCAGTTCGTCAATCCGGCCGACGGCGGTTATCCGATGCCGACCATCGCCGCCTTTGTGCAGTTACTGCCGAAAGGCTTCGACGGCAACGCATACCGCTGCACCGATGGCACCGTGTTTCATTGCATCGAAGGGCAAGGCAGCGTTGTGATCGACGATCAACCGATCGCGTTCGCCGAGCACGATACTTTCGTCGTGCCGTCGTGGTCTGCGCATCGTTTGCAGGCCAACGCGGATACGGTGCTCTTCAGTTTTTCGGATCGTCCGGTGCAGCGCGCGCTCGGCTTGTGGCGCGAGCACAGTTGAGCTCGAGCGCGATGTCGCATGGTTTGCCCGGGTGTTTGGCTCGCTGCGGCTGCGACCATCTCTTCATGCGAAAATATCGAGTTCGAAGCCGGGCGCGGAGCTCGGCGTGCTGAACGGCAGCTTTCATCTCTTTTAAAGGACGCGCAGCTATGTCGAACAACTACGTCATCGAAGCCGGCGAACCGGCTTCCATCCCGGTCGTCGGCCAAAAAGGCCGCTTCCCGGTCCATCGCATCTATTGCGTGGGACGCAACTATGCAGCGCATGCGCGGGAGATGGGCAAGGATCCGGACAAGGAGCCGCCGTTTTTCTTCATGAAGCCGGCTGACGCAATCGTCGTCGAAGGCGGCGAGATGCACTATCCGCCCGGCACGTCGAATCTGCATCACGAGATCGAGATGGTGGTCGCACTTCAGCGCGGCGGCTTTCAGATCCCCGCCGCGCGTGCGCTTGAGCACATCTACGGTTACGCGGTCGGGCTCGATATGACCCGGCGCGATCTGCAGATCGCATCGCGCGACATGGGGCGCCCTTGGGACTTCGGCAAAGCGTTCGACGAGTCGGCGCCGATCACGTCGATTTATCCGGTATCGAGCCACGGGCATCATTCGGAAGGCGCCATCACCTTGGAGGTCAACGGTGAGCTGCGTCAGCAAGGCGATCTGCGCGATCTGATCTGGAGTGTCGCCGACACGATTGCATTCCTGTCGAACTACTATTACCTGAAGCCCGGCGATCTGATTTTCACCGGCACGCCGGCGGGTGTGAGCGCAGTCGTGCGCGGCGACAAGATGGTCGGCAAAGTCCAGGGTCTGGCTGAGCTGCGCGTCGCGATCGTCTAACTGAAAATATGGAAAGCATGGAAAGCCAGAAAACATGGCTCGAGGTGGCACTCAATGGTCCATGGGGCCGGCGCCGTCAGCCCAACATTCCGCTGACGGTGAAAGAGATCATCGATGCGGGCGTTGCGTGCGTGAAAGCCGGCGCAGCAGTCGTGCATGCGCATGCTTACGATGCGCAGAGCGGTAAACCGAAAGAAGACGCGGACCTGTATTCGGAAATCATCCAAGGCATTCGCAGTCAGGTCGACGCAATCGTTTATCCGACCATTCCGACCGCAGGGCTGGGCGAATACCCGGCAGGCGACACGGGACAGAATCGCTTCGCGGTGATGGA
>JBBRGM010000677.1:0-1729 GCA_038240725.1 Burkholderiales bacterium
TCGACGCGATCACCATCGTGCGCTCGCGATCCACGTAGCCGGCCTGCAGCGCGCGCACCGCTTCGAGCAGCTCGGACGCGACCAGAAGATCGATCCGACCCGCGACCGGCGCGAGGTTGAAGATCGGCGACACACCACCCAATGCGGCAAGCGATCGCGGAAAGATCTCGACGTAATACGTGGTCGCACCGGTGCGCTGCGCGACGCCGGGAATCGACGTGCTCTGCACCGGATAGCCCGCATGCAACGCCGCTTCGACCAGCCATTGCGTGAGTACGCCGCCGCCCTCGCCGCCGAGTGCCGCAATCAGGATCGTGATGGGGCGGTCGTTGCGGAACGCTGCCCCTTCGATGCGTGCGATCGTGCCAGCGGTCTGCGGCGCGTGGCTCGCGGGCGATGTGAACATCGATCGCGCGTTCATGTGCGGCTCGCTGCAAGGACTTTCGCATGGGGCCTCGCATGCGCGCGGCGCGCGACACCGCTGGTCGTGAGCCTCGCGTGCAGGCGATCCCAGCGCGTCGGATTGCGAACCACCTCGATGCGATAGAACGACGGGCACAAGGTCGCCGCGTGCGCGTTCGATCCGCACAGCCCGCAACCCACGCAACCCTCCTGGATCGTCACGACCGGATCGACCTTGAGCGGATCGCCGGAGTCTTTCAGGGTCAGCGTCGGGCACCCCGAGAGGCGCATGCACGAGTGATCGCCCGAGCAGGTGT
The DNA here is from genome assembly GCA_038240725.1 of Burkholderiales bacterium. Classification (GTDB taxonomy): domain Bacteria; phylum Pseudomonadota; class Gammaproteobacteria; order Burkholderiales; family SHXO01; genus SHXO01. The sequence goes on from JBBRGM010000677.1 coordinate 720, forward strand.
TCTCGTCCACGCCGTATTTGACGCGGGTTACCCGCTTGCCTTCGCGCTCGCGCGCGGCCTCCACAGGCTTGATGCGGCGCTGGCGCTCGAGCTGGCATTCGCCTTCGCCGACGATCACCTTCAGGCCGCCGGTCGGCGTCGTGAACGCTTCGGTCAGCGCGTCCATCATCTGCTGCACGTCGTAGGTGTGCACGGTCTTCATCCACTTCACGCCCATGCCGGTGAGCGTGTCCTCGATCGCGCGATTGTTCTCGGTGAGACTGCCGGATCCGGTCTTCACCGCACGGCTCTCCTCGACGACCTGCAGATCGCCGTGCGGCGACGAAAGAATTTCCTGCGTGCCGGTCGCCGACGTGTAGCCGTTCTTCATGATCAGCAGCACCGTGTCGTCGCGATTGAAAAGCGCCGACTGCACGCCCGACAGCAGGCCGTTGTGCCAGAAGCCGCCGTCGCCCATGATCGCCAGCGATCGGCGCGTCATCATCGGCCCGACCCCCGCGGCCGACGCCAGACTCATGCCGTAGCCGAGGATGGAGTGGCCCGACGAGAAAGGCGCGAAGGTCGCGAACGAATGGCAACCGATGTCGGCCGCAACATGCACCTTGCCGATACGCTCCTGCACCTGCTTGAGCGCCGAGAACACCGGCCGTTCGGGGCAGCCGATGCAAAAGCCCGGCGGGCGTGCGGGCACAGCATCGTCGAAGGCCGACGCCACCGCAGCGCGCCGCTCGGCATTGGCTGCCAGCCAGGCGCGGACCGGCTCGAGGCCGACGTCGGATGCGCGACGTTCGAACATCTTTGCAAGACCAGCCGCGACGATCTCGACGTTGTATTCGCCCGCCATCGGCAGCACGTCCTTGCCGTGCAGTTCGGTGGCGATACGCGCGCGCCGCAGGATCGTGGCGATCTCCTGCTCGATGAATTCGGGCTGACCTTCCTCGACGACCAGTACCGCATCGTGAGCGCGACAGAAATCTTCGATCTGTTCGGGTGCCAGCGGACAGGTCACG
>JBBRGM010000678.1:0-1718 GCA_038240725.1 Burkholderiales bacterium
GCCCCACCACTGGGTGTTCCCGCACATGCAGCTCGAGCGCTTCGCGATGATCGAGCGCGGCACACGCCGCCGCAGGCCAGCAGGTGAGATCGAAGCTAGCGCCGCCGGGGTCTACTCGCAAATACATTGCCGTATCGCAAGCGAGTACACGCCCCAGCACTTCGACCACACGCGCCGGGAACGAAGACGCCTCGCGATGCCGGTACAGGTCGTGCACGCCACCGAGGATCGCTGCGATCGATCGGGCCGCCGGCGGACTACCTTCGACGCGATTCATGTTGTCGGCGCTCGATGCAGGTGCTTGGGCGGACTACCGATGCGCGGCGAACAAGACGCGCGGCGCGCGCAGTTCATCTGGCCGTCCATCGGTGCGACCGCGCGCGCGTCAGATCGCCGACAACCCGCCGTCGGCGATGAACACACCACCGGTGCAGATGCTGGCATTGTCGCTCGCCAAAAATGCGATGAGCCTGGCGATTTCATCGGCGGTACCGTAGCGCTGCAGCGGCAGTCCCGCGAGAATCGCAGCGCGTGCTTTTTCCGGCGCACCCGGCGAGCGGCTCTCTTCGATCGAGTGAATCATTCGCGTATCGGTCGGTCCGGGCAGAACAGCATTGACGCGAATTTTCAGCGGTGCGCACTCGGCCGACGCCGAACGCATCAGTCCGATCTCGGCATGTTTGCTCGTGATATACGCCGAATTGCCCTGCCCGCGCGCCTTGATTCCACCGATCGAGGATGTGATCACGATGCTGCCGCCGCCGCGTTTTTGCAGCGCCGGGATCGCGTACTTCAAGCCGAGGAAAACACCGCGCACATTAACGGCAATCACTTCATCGAATACGTCGAGCGGATATTCCGGGATCGAGCTTGCAGCGCCTTCGACGCCGGCGTTCGCAAGAAAGATATCGACGCCGCCGAACTGTTTGGTCGCAGCTTCGAATAAACGCTGATTGTCCTCGGGCTTGGATACGTCACCGGTCATGTACGCCGCCTTATCTTTGCCGAGCTTCGCTACCAGGGCTTTCAGCGGCTCTTCGCGCCGTCCGGAAAGAAACACGCGCGCGCCTTCCTGTACGAACAATTCTGCACAGGCTTCGCCGATGCCGCTCCCACCGCCGGTGATGACCGCTACTTTTCCGTCTAGAGTACTCACTGATGTCTCCTGCTGTTGTCGTTGGGATGCTGTATTCGCGCAAGGATAGCATCGGCTCCCAGGCGATGACGGCAGGCTCTTGCGAAATGAGCTTGCGGGATTGACAACGCCGGAGCCTGCGTGCAAAAGTCGAGAGCGCAACCGGGCAATCACACTACGAGAACGGGCACGCTACGAGAATGGGAGATGCGAGCATGGCTGGAAAGTGGATCGAGATCGCTGCTGCGGACGGTGGCAAGTTCCGCGGTTACCTGACGGTGCCGGCACTCGGCAAAGGCCCGGGCATCGTGTTGTGTCAGGAAATCTTCGGCATCAACGCGTATGTGCGCGAAGTCGCGGAGTACTACGCTGAAGAAGGCTACGTCGTGCTCGCGCCGGATTTGTTCTGGCGCATGGAGAAGGATGTCGACATCGGCTACAACGAAGCGGACATGCAGAAGGCGTTCGGATTTTTCCAGCGCTTCGATGTCGACAAAGGTATGGACGACATCACCGCGGCGGTGAAGGCGCTGCGTGCGCGCCCGGAAGTCGTCGGTAAGGTCGGCGCGCTCGGGTTCTGTCT
>JBBRGM010000679.1:0-1681 GCA_038240725.1 Burkholderiales bacterium
TGATGATCGGCGACTGATCGAGTATGGAGATGCGCACTGTTATTCGATGATCGACGGTACCGGAATCGGCTGTGCTGATTTCGCGTCGCGTCGATGCGCAGCAAGCCACGCGAGCGCCACAGCCGTCACGATCAACAGCGGACAAACGCCGGCGCAGGCGATACACGCAACGCTCGAGCTCGCCCGCACAGCCGACCACCTCGTCTATAACCGCTACTGGCTCGCCGAGCATCATGCGATGAAAGGTCTGGCCGATCCGTGTCCGGAGATTCTGCTAGGACAAGTCGCCGCCAACACCAGACGATTGCGCGTCGGCACCGGCGGCATTTTGCTGCCCTACTACAGTCCACTGAAAGTCGCCGAAGTGTTCCGCATGTACGAAGCGCTGTTCCCGCAGCGCATCGACCTCGGTCTCGGACGCGCACCCGGCGGCACCTTGATGACCGCGCGCGCGATGAACGCCGAAGCTTTCGTCGGCGAAGAGCGCTTTCCGACGCAGGTGCAGGAGCTCGTCGGTTTTCTCGATGACTCGCTGCCGCCCGATTATCCGTTTCATGAGGTCAAAGCGATGCCGGCGGGCCCGACCTCGCCGCAGGTGTGGCTGCTCGGCTCGTCGGATTACAGCGCGACGCTCGCTGCTTACCTTGGTTTGCGATTTTCGTTCGCACATTTCATCAGTGCGCACGGCGGCCCGTCGGTGACGCGTGCATATCGCGACGATTTTCGACCTTCGTACCGCGAACCGAAACCGTATGCGCTGGTCGCGGCGTTCGTGATCTGCGCTGCGACCCAAGCCGAAGCCGAGCGCCTCGCAGTCAGCATCGACTTGCGCCGGCTGCAGATGGCGCTCGGTCAGGAAGCGCCGATCGCGACCGTGGAGGAAGCCCTGCAGCAACCACTGACCGATGGCGATCGCGAGCTGATCGCACGCGAGCGCGCACGCGCGATCATCGGCACACCCGATATCGTCAAAGCACGCCTGCTCGAGCTGCAGCAGCAATTTCAAGCCGACGAGCTGATGGTCATCACGATCACGGGCGACTACCCAAGCCGCCTGCAATCGTATGTGCTGTTGAGCGAAGCATTCGACCTGAACAACGACTGACCTCATGCGCGGCGCAGTGCCGCCGCAGGAGCGGTTCGTATTGGCTGCGAATGCATCTCCTGCTCAGCGGCCGCGCACGGGCTACACTGCACGCTCCCGCGCGCCTGCATCCGATCGTCTGCGCGCTACCGTCTCGCCCTGAGAGGAGCCTTACCGAATGACGAAAGCGCCCGCGTTGCGCATCCTGAGCTGGCTCTTCGTATCGCTGGTGCTGTTATCCGGCTGTGCCGGAATGGGCAAAGGCAACGATCCTGCGGTGATCGATACCACCAACACCCAGCGCCTGTACGGCCGCATCTTCGAGCTCAACACCCTGGTGGTCAACGGCAGCTCGGTGGTAATGCACGTGGACGGCAAGATGACGCTGGGCTTCAGCCCGCAGGGACAAGCGGCCGGCTTCGGCGCGGCGAACAAATTCGCCGGCGAGTACAGCTTCACACCGAAGGGCGAGCTGAAGTGGTCGGAGCGCGGCTTGCGACCGGTGACCAAGACCGGACCGCCTGAGCTGCTGGAAAAAGAAAAGATCTATCTCGACGCGCTGCGGCGTACCACCCGTGCGGTCGAAGGTCGTCATGG
>JBBRGM010000680.1:0-1672 GCA_038240725.1 Burkholderiales bacterium
GGCGACGTGCGGCTCGCGCGCGAAGATGTCGGCCGGCACAACGCACTGGACAAGTTGATCGGCGCGATGCGTCGGTCTGCCGTCGATGCGAGCGACGGCTTCGTCTGCGTGACCAGCCGCGCGAGTTTCGAGATGGTCCAGTAGTCCGCGATGGCCGGCGCCGGATTGCTGGCCGCAGTCTCCGCGCCCACGTCGATGGCGATCGCCACGGCACAGGCGTGCAACCTCATCCTCGCCGGTTTCGTGCGCGAGGACGATCTGGTCGCCTATACATTCCCTGAACGCCTCGGCCTGCACCTGTCCGACACGCATTCATCATCAACAGGTACCCACGATGGACGCTGACAATCTCGTGCGCATGGCCAACCGCATCGGCGAATTCTTCATCGCGATGCCCGACCGCACCGAAGCGAAGGACGGCATCGTCAATCACATCCGTAAGTTCTGGGAGCCGCGCATGCGCGAGCAGCTGTTCGCGCATATCGATCGGCAAGAAAGCTCGGGATTGGCGCCGCTCGTGCTCGAGGCAGTCAACGAGCGGCGAGCCGACCTGACGCCGCAACGCGTGCAGTAGAAAGCCGTGCCGAGGCACGTCCGCTTACGACGTACGCACAGGTCGAGCAATATTCCAGCGTTCGAAGCGGCCGCGCCTGGCGATCGATGACGGTCAACCTGCGAGCACCGACACTTCGTGCAGTTCTCCATCGAGCCATCGATACGCATGGATGCGAGCGCTTGCGTTAGGGCCGCCGGCTGGCACGACGATAAGCTGCGCACAGGGCCAGCCCACCGAGAATTCGAGGTCGGCCATCGACGGCGCCGCCCCACCGCCGGGGTGCGAGTGGTACAGCGCGACGACCTCGAGACCTTCGCGTTCGAGCGAGCGCTCCGCCAGATACTGCTGGTGAGGGTCGGCGAAGAACGCGTGTTGATCGACCGCACGGTTGGGCAGCGGCAACACGCGCATCGCCGTCGAACCGCGGCCGCCCAGGATGCCGACCGCTTCGCGCGGGGATTCGCGTTCGGCATGGGTGAGCAGGTCGCTGCGTATCGAATCGGGCACGACCAGCGCGAGCAGCACGGCGACCTTAACGGGCCACGAATTTCATGTGTGCCGGGTCGGGCCTGAAGTGCGTGTCGCGCCAGTTCATCAACTCGGGTGCGACGGCATGGCAGACCATCCTGGACAGATCCTCGGCAGGATAGATACGCAGACCCACCTCCGGCGAAAAGGTGCAGACGTAGGACCCATGCTCACCGCCGACGACCGTGATCGCGATCGGCTCGGCGTAGCTCAGGTGCCGGCGATCGGGTCGATGATCCACTTCCAGCGTATCGGCTCGCATGCGCATCAGCAGCGGCGGCACATAGCGGATCGCCCGCGGATCGACGTGCGCGTCGGGATAGGCGCGCGCGACGTGCCGGGGCAGCAGGCGCGGCCTGAGCCCGGAGAAGGAACAGAACAGGAACTCCCCTCGCGGATCGAGTTCGATGTTGATCGGCAGCCAGCTGTGGCCGAGCGACGCGTTGGCAGGATCGTACGGACGGCTGAAGGACTTCAAGGTCGAACGCCCGTCGCGGCGCTCGTATCGAATTACGTGGCCGACGTTCAAGGCCTCGACCGTCATCCCGCTGTAGTGCTCCTGCACCGCCTCGGGCGGCTCGCCGTACA
>JBBRGM010000681.1:0-1612 GCA_038240725.1 Burkholderiales bacterium
GATCGAGCAGCTGCTGGAGCCAATCGCGGAGGGCGTCGACGTGCCGAGTGCCATGACCGAAATCCCGTACGTTGCGCAACCCGCGCGCGTGCCTGCACCGGCGATGACCCCGCGGGGCATGCTGTCGCCGCAACAATACGACGATTTGGAAGGCCGCGGCATCGTCGAGCTGCCGATCCCGACCTTGATGGCGTTTCGGCCGGTGACCTTCGAGCGCTACGGTTACCCGACGCGCATCGCGCACATGCGCGAGCTGCTGCGCTATGCCGACCATAACAGCGAACCTGAAATTGCCGGAATGTATCGCGACGGCGCAACGTTCGAGCCGGTCGGCTACGTCAACGCATTCACGGCCGATGAGCGCGATCTGCTCGATACGCTGCGCGACCGCGTCGCGAAAGCTACCCTGAGCGATTTCGGGCGCGCGGTTCGCCCAGTCTCCAATCTGCTCGCGCAGACCGGACCGTTTCGTGTGATGTCCCATCTGGCACGCATCTATCAGCTTGCCCCGCTCACGCTGTACGAAGTCGGGCCCGGTGCGGCATATCTGGGTGCGATGATGGCGATTGCCGGTCACCGCTATCTTTCCTACGACATCACCCAGTCGCTTTATCTGTGGCAGCAGTATTTGATGCAGGCGGTCGCGGGATCCGATTTCGTCGAGACCGCCGGTATGGCGGAATTCGATAAATCGATATCGGCGCGCGTCGTGCACATGCCGTGGTGGCAATACGTGAAGCTGCTGCACGATTGCCCGATACGCTGCGATGTCGTCTACTCCAATTCGAATCTCGGCGAGATGAGTCCGCTCGCGCTCAAGCATGTGCTGCACATCTCGCGCGCGATGCTGCAGGATTCTCGGGTCGGATTGTTCTGCTACTTCAGCACCGGCATGACGGCACAGAATTCACCCGAGCAACTCGCCGCTGCGTTCGTCGCAGCAGGCTATCGCCTGATCTTCGATAAGCCGTTCATGGCTTACGTGCTGGACGACGGTCCCGATGCGAGGCCGATCGTAGACGCCTTCAAAGACGGTATCCCGTTCTACGATCCCAGCGGCCGCGGCGGAAATTACAACGCCAACCAGGTGATGGCGTTGAAACGCAGCGAAGCGCCGCTCGATGCCGCGTTGGCGGAATGGCATTACGGCTGGCAGCCACCGTTCAGCGATTGAAGGACACCAGGTGCGGTTTCATGTGATCACGAATGTCTGGGGCGAGCGCCACACCCGGTTGTTCATCGACGCCGCATTGCCGAACCTGTTGTCCGCCGGCAATCTGCCTGCACTGGCGAAAGCGCACGACGTGCGTTATCGCATGTACACGACGCCGCAGGATCGCGCGCGCATCGAGGCCAGCGCGCAGGGAAAACATCTCGCGAGGTTGATGCCGGTCGACTTCTTGACGCCGCTGGGCGATGTCGTGCCCGATGTGTTCTATCACGTGCACTGGTTTCATCGCGCCGCTGCAGAAGCGAAGCGCGACGAAGCTATTGCCGTTTTGGTGGGCCCCGATACGTTCTGGTCGGACGGCACGTTTCGGCGCTGCGGCGAAGTGATGGAACGTGGCTTTAAAGCGATCGCCACGCCGTTCCTGCAAGTTGCGGCGGAAAC
>JBBRGM010000682.1:0-1598 GCA_038240725.1 Burkholderiales bacterium
AAATCGCTGAGCGGCGGCGAGCGCAATCGGCTGCTGCTGGCGCGGTTGTTTGCCAAGCCCGCCAATCTGCTGGTGCTCGATGAGCCGACCAACGATCTCGATCTCGAGACACTGGAATTGCTCGAATCGTTATTGCAGGAATACGACGGCACCGTGCTGCTCGTCAGTCACGATCGCGCGTTTCTGGATAACGTCGTCACTCAGGTGATCGCCTTTGACGGCGACGGCCGCTGGGTCGAGAATCCCGGCGGCTATGACGAATGGGCACGCGTGCTGCGCTCGCGCGATCAGCGTGACGCCTCGGCCAACGCGGCACCGGGCAGGGCGACTGCCAATCGCGCGTCGCGTCCGCCCGCGAAGCTGAGCTTCAAAGAAACGCAGGAGCTCGAAGTGCTGCCGGCGCGTATCGAAGAATTAGAACGCGAACAGGCGCAGCTCGAACACGAAATGGCGGATCCGCAGTTGTATCGCAGCGAAGCCGAGCGCGTGCGGATGGCGCGTGCTCGCCACGTACAGGTCGAGCAGGAGCTGGTCGAGCTGATGGCGCGGTGGGAAGCGCTGGAGGCGCGGCAGCAAGCGTGAGGCGCGCCGTTGCACGGGCGCGAGACGCCTTGACCATGCACGGTTGAGTATCGGGTCGAACGATCGATTCGCAAAAAAATAAACAGCAAAAAAAAGCGCGAGGAGAAGCCGTGAAAATAACCGCCATCAAAACCATCGTGTGCAATGCGCAGATGCGCAACTGGGTGTTCGTGCGCGTCGAAACCGATCAAGCCGGACTCTACGGCTGGGGCGAAGCAACGCTCGAATGGAAGACGCGCGCTGTCGTCGGTGCGATCGAAGATCTCGAGCATTTGCTTCTCGGCCGCGATCCACGCGATATCGAACAGGCGGTGCGCGTGCTGACCAAACATTCGTTCTGGCGCCTCGGCGTGATCGGCAACACGGCGATCAGCGGCATCGAGATGGCGCTCTGGGATATCTGGGGCAAGGAGCTCAACGTGCCGGTGTGGCGGCTGCTCGGCGGGCGCACACGCGATCGCGTCAAGATCTACACGCACCTCGGCTTCGGCGACATGACCGCGGTGTATGAGAGCATGGATCGCAGCGCGGTTCAGCAGCGGGCGCTCGAAGTAATCGACCGCGGTTACCGCGCGCTGAAAGTCGTGTTCATTCCCTACACCCACTACACCGCGTCGCCGAAACAGATCGAGCACGTGAGCCAGATGATGGCCGGCCTGCGTGAAGTGGTCGGCGATGAGGTCGAGATCATGATCGACTTTCACGGCCGCTGCGCGTCGACCAGCGTGGCCTTGCAGTACATCGCGGCGCTGGCGCCGCATCACCCGTTGTTCGTGGAAGAGCCGATTCAGCCGGGCGACGCGCTGGGCATGAAGCAGGTCATGGACAAATCGGCGGTGCCGATCGCCGCCGGCGAGCGGCTGGTGGACCGCAGGGAGTTCGACGAATTGTTCCGTCTGCGGGCGATCAATATCGCGCAGCCCGACCTGTGCCACGTCGGTGGCTTCACCGAGGCGCGCAAGATCGCGGCGATGGCGGAAACGGCGGGCGTCGGCATCGCGCCGCATAACCCGCTC
>JBBRGM010000683.1:0-1589 GCA_038240725.1 Burkholderiales bacterium
TCGAGCGACACCTTGCCATTGCGGTAATGCGCGGTGACGGAAACTTCAGCCTCGCCATCTTCGAACACGATCGTGTGATGGCTGTCTTGATTCAACCGCCAACCGTCCGCAGCGTTCCAGGGCGAGCCGGGATCGCCCGAAGCTTTTGCCATCGCATTCGCCTGCCGATCGCTGCGCAGCAGCTCGGACAAAGCAGCGATCGCAAGAGTGCGCTCATCCGCCGGCTGCGGCGGCGGCAGCAGCTCGTCGCGATAACGCGCGATCAGGCCCGTGTCGAGCAACGCGGGATTGCGGTCCGCTTCGGCGAATGCGCGGTGCGCGGTAACGTTCGCAAGGAATGAAAGATTGGTCGTGACGCCGACGACTTGATATTCGCACAGCGCCGCATGCAGACGCCGCACGGCAGAGGCGCGATCCACATCCCAGGCGATCAACTTGGCGATCATCGGATCGTAGTTCACGCCGATCTCGTCACCCTGCTGTACACCGGTGTCGACGCGGATGTGCGCCGATGGCGCCGGCGAGCGCAGATGAATTATTCGTCCGGCAGCCGGCAGAAAATCACGCAGCGGATCTTCCGCGTACACCCGCGCTTCGACGGCATGTCCATTGATGTGCAACTGCTCTTGCGTCATCGGCAGCGCTTCGCCTGCCGCCACGAGCAGCTGCCACTCGACGAGATCCTGACCGCTGATCATCTCGGTGACGGGATGCTCGACCTGCAACCGCGTATTCATCTCCATGAAAAAGAAGTTGCCGGTTTCGTCGGCGATGAATTCCACCGTTCCCGCGTTCACGTAGTCGACTGCGCGCGCCGCGGCCAGCGCTGTCGATCCCATCTGGCGCCGGCGCGCCGCGGTCATGCCGGGTGCCGGCGCTTCTTCCAGCACTTTCTGGTGGCGACGCTGTACCGAGCAATCGCGTTCGAACAAGTAGACCGCGTTGCCGTGCGTGTCCGCGAAAATTTGTATCTCGATGTGGCGCGGATGCGCGAGATATTTTTCCAGTAATACGCGATCGTCGCTGAAGCTCGCCGCGGCCTCGCGCTTGGCGCCCGCGAGCGCGTCGGCAAATTCGGCAGCCGATCGCACGACACGCATGCCTTTCCCGCCGCCGCCTGCGCTGGCTTTGATGAGCACCGGATAATCGATGCGCTCGGCTTCGCGCGTCAGCGATGCGAGATCCTGCAGGTCGCCGTGATAGCCGGGCACCAACGGCACACCCGCCGCATCCATGATGCTTTTCGCTGCGCTCTTGGAGCCCATCGCGCGGATCGCGTTCGGCGACGGCCCGATGAACGTGAGGCCCGCGTCGCCGCAGCGCTGCGCGAAGTCGGCGTTTTCGGAGAGAAATCCATAGCCCGGATGCACAGCTTGCGCGCCGGAGCGCTGCGCAATTTCGACGACGCGATCGGCACGCAGATAACTCTCGCGTGCCGGCGGCGGTCCGACGCAGTACGCCTCATCGCATGCAGCGACATGCAATGCGGCCGCGTCTGCTTCCGAATAGATCGCGACCGTGCGAATGCCGAGCCGCTTAGCTGTGCGCGCGACGCGTACGGCGATTTCGCCGCGATTTGCGATGAGGAT
>JBBRGM010000684.1:0-1584 GCA_038240725.1 Burkholderiales bacterium
AACCGCCAGCGGCAACAGCATCCGTCGCGTTTGCCGGATCAGCTCGCTGCGCGTGCTCGGGTCGACATCATCTTGCGCAAGCAGCGCCGCGAACGACATTTGATTTATCGCTTTCATGCGAGCGCCTCCGCTGGGGCTTCCGCCGTCACCCGCGTGAGTCGATTGGGTCCGGCGATGACAGGGCGCATCTTCAGCAGCACCGCCGCTGCAGGTCCAAACGCTTCGAGCACGCCGTCATTCAATACGGCGAGCTTGTCGAGCTGCGACATCAGCGCCGGCCGATGGCCGACCATGATGGTCGTCACGCCGCGGCTCTTGAGCTCGACCAGTGCGGCAGCGAGCGCGGTCTCGCCTTGCGCGTCGAGATTCGCGTTCGGTTCGTCGAGCACGACCAATCGCGGATTGCCATACAGCGCTCGGGCGAATGCAATACGCTGCCGCTGCCCGCCGGATAACGTCGCGCCGGCGTCGCCGATCTGGGTCTCGAAGCCTTCCGGCAGACGCAGAATCATTTCGTGCGCATGCGCAAGCTGCGCTGCGGCGACCACTTGCTCGGAATCGATCGGACCCAGGCGCGCAATGTTCTGCGCGACGGTGCCGCCGAACAGCTCCACGTCTTGCGGCAGGTAACCGATGTGTTGTCCGAGCGCGTCGCGATCCCAGCGCGAGATATCCGCGCCGTCGAGTCGAATCACGCCGGCTTGCGGTTTCCAGATGCCGAGGATGAGACGAATCAATGTGGTCTTGCCCGAAGCGCTGGGTCCAATGACGCCGAGGCTTTCGCCAGCTTCGAGCGTGAACGCCACACCTTTGATCAGCGGTGGGCGCATCGGCACGGCGGAAAAAATCGCGCGCTCGACTTCCAGCCGGCCGATCGGCGCCGGCAATTCGAGCGCCGAGTCCGTCGCCTGCCCAGTGGAACGTTCGCTCAATCGCTGCCACGCGCCGCGCGCTTCGACTAGAACTTTCCAGCCGCCGATAAGCTGTTCAACCGGCTGCAGCGCGCGTCCCAGCAGGATCGTGGCGGCCACCATGATTCCGGGCGAAGCGTGTTGATCGATCACGAGCCATGCGCCGAGCGCAAGCATCGCAATTTGTAATCCCTGGCGTGTGCTGCGCGCGACGGCGCTCAGGCGCGACGAGACGTTGCCGATTTGCGCTTGCGCATCGAGCAATTGCGTGTGCCGCATTTCCCAGCTCGCAACCGCCGCATGCGTCATGCCCATGCCGATGATCACTTCGGCGTTGCGCGTGAGCGCGTCGGCGTGTCGCGTCGTCTCGCGCGAGTAGCGCAGCGCACGATCGGCGCGGCCCCGCATCAATCTCTCGTTCAACATGCCGAGGGCGACGAGCATGCACGCACCCAACGCCGCAAGCAGACCGAGCAGCGGATGCATCAGGCAGATCACCAATCTGTAGATCGGCAGCCACGGCGCGTCGAACAGCGCCTGCACACCGGTGCCGCTCAAGAACGTGCGCAGCTGCGCGATGTCGCGCAGCACGTCGGTGTTGGCGCGTCCGGTAACGCCGGCGGCTTCGCGCAGCACGCTCGCAAGCGCCGCTGGAGATAAGCGTCGATCGAGC
>JBBRGM010000685.1:0-1563 GCA_038240725.1 Burkholderiales bacterium
ACGGCGATCTGGTCGACCTGGGTTGCGCTGTTGACGTTGCTGTCCCAGCCCAGCGCGAACTCGAGGAAGAAGCGCGCTTTGAACTTTTCGGTGTCGCCGACGCGGTCGATCGCGTCGAGGTAGCGGTCGATGGTCTGCCGCACCTCCGGCGCGAGATCCTGCTTGTTGACGTTAAGGAACTCGTGCCTGGCGGTTTCGGTTTCCTTCAGCGCAAAGTAGGCGCGCGCGATCTGCGCCCGCGCCGGCGCGTTGTTGGGCTGCACGGCCAGCACGCGTTCGAGCGCGAACACCGCTTCGGTGTTGCGGCCGAGGTCGAGTGCCGCGACCCCGAGCAGATAATCGTATTCGGGATCGCCTGCGCGCTCGCTCTGCAGCGGTGTCAGCAAGTCGTACGCGGCCTGCGCGTCGTTCGCTTCGAGTCGTGCCTTGGCGCGCTGGACAACATCGTCTGCTGCGACAGGCAACGAGCACAGCGTTGCCAAGCCCAACCCGATCGCGAACATCCAGAAGTTCATGCAGCGGTGCTGGGGTTTCATGCAACGCTCGAGGTTCGTGGCGCGCAGCCGCGGCTTCCGAGTGTCCAGCGAGGACGATATCCGCATGCGAGGCGAAGGCGACGTAGGCGCGCGAGCGCTCATCGGCGCGCGTTCTCAGCGGCGTCCGGTTGCGCAGTACGACGTGTCACCAATGGGGAATTGGTCATGAAAGCAAGACGCCGAAAAAAAAGGGCATCCCGTGGAGGATGCCCTGATATCGAACCGGGCGTTGCTGGACTTGAGCCCTAGTTGCGCCGTGCCGCCTCGCCCGCGCTACTTCACGCCTCGATAAACCGCGATTCCGGCAGCGGAAATCCATTGAAGTTGCTGGCGTACGCCGTCGTGTAGGCACCCGCGTTGGGGATGTAGACGAAATCGTCGGCCTGCAGATCTTCCGGCAGCATCTGATCGCGCATGACGATGTCCACCGAGTCGCACGTTGGACCGGCGACCGTCCAGGGAATCGCATTCCCTTCGCGTTCGGTGATCACGTCGTACTGCAGCCCCTCGGTCGTTTCGATGATGCCGCCGAACATGCCAGCGTCGAGATAGACCCAGCGCTTGCCCGCACGCGTTGCGGTGCCGACGACGCGACAGACGAACCAGCCCGCATCGGAAACCAGAAAGCGTCCCGGCTCCGCCATCACGCGCATCCCGGCCGGCAATCCTGCCAGTGCGCGATTGACCACAGCGCCGATCGCTTCGATCGATGGGATCGGCTTCATGTGCTGCACCGGGTAGCCGCCGCCGATGTTGAGCAGGCGCGGCTTGAGTCCCTTCAGACGCATCGTACGGCATATGCGCTTGGCACTTTCGATGCCGACGCGCCAGTTCTCCGGATTGCGGCACTGAGAGCCGACGTGAAACGTCACGCCTGCCAGGTCTCCCTTCAGCTCGGCCGCGAGCGACACGATCTCATCGGCTTCGCTCGGCTCCGCACCGAACTTGCCCGATAACGGCCAGTCGCTGCCGACGTTCGGCGCGTCGATGCGCAGGTACAGCTTGGCGTCCGGCTTGATCGCCACGA
>JBBRGM010000686.1:0-1557 GCA_038240725.1 Burkholderiales bacterium
GTGGTTGGAAAACCTGCGAAATCGGCGCTAGGCAAGGCGCGAACCGCAGCCAGGTTGGACACCTGGCGAGGATTCGTAACACAGCATGGCGTCGATTCTCGTCAGGTATTCGGCAAGTTATTAATGGGACAGCACACTAGCCAAGTGGCAACAAAAAAAACGCCAGCCACACCGCGCGTGAAACGAACGAAGCGTACCGTTCGCGCGGAGAATCCGATAGCAGGCGCTGTGAAAGCGCCGTTGCCGCAACAACTCTCGCCGCAATTGGCCACGCTGGTAACGGCGATACCCGCAGCGGGCGATTGGCTGTACGAGATCAAGTTCGATGGCTATCGCATGCTGGCGCGGTTAGAAAACGGCGAGGCGAGACTGTTCACCCGGCGCGGGCATGACTGGTCTGCGAAGATGCCTGGCTTGACCGAAGAGCTCGAGCATCTCGGCGTGCGTTCGGGCTGGCTCGACGGAGAGATCGTAGTGCCGGGTGAGGACGGCGCACCGAGCTTCAATGCGCTGCAGAACTCGTTCGACCAGCGCGTCAGCACCGACATCGTGTACTTCCTGTTCGACGTGCCTTTCCTCGACGGCTTCGACCTGCGCGGCGTGCCGCTGCGGCGGCGAAGGCAATTGCTCGAGACCCTGCTGCAGGAAAAACAAACCGACCACGTTCGTTTCAGTACAGCGTTCGACGCTGATCCCGCATCGCTCCTAAGTTCCGCGCGTCAGATGAAGCTTGAAGGAATCGTTGCCAAGCGGGCCGACGCACCTTACGTGTCTCGTCGCAGCGAAACGTGGCTCAAGCTCAAGTGTAAGCATCGGCAGGAGTTCGTCGTGTGCGGTTATACCAATCGCAGCGGTGGTACGACGCAGATCGGCAGCCTGCTGCTCGGGATCTACGACGCAGCGGGGGCGTTGGTTTCAGCGGGAAGCGTGGGAACAGGCTGGAGCTCGGACGAGGCGAGCACGCTGAAGACCAAGCTGAGCAAGCTCGACAGCGCGAAATCGCCGTTCAGCACAGAAGCGAAAAAACCCGGTCGCTGGTCAAAGCGCCGGCCGAGCGACGAGCGTTGGGTAGCTCCGAACCTGGTCGCTGAGGTGGAGTTCTCCGAGTGGACGCCGGACGGGCAAATCCGACATGCGACGTATATCGGCTTGCGCACCGACAAGCCGGCGAAAAACATCGGCCGCGAGCGCGCTGAGCCGGTAGCCGGCAAGGTGAGCCCACCTCGCGTCGGCACGTCTGCAGGGATCAAAGTCAGTCATGGCGAGCGCATCATCGATGCGAGCTCAGGCTTCACCAAGCTGCAACTCGTGCGCTATTACGAATCGATCGGCGATTGGATTCTGCCGCATCTGAAGGGACGGCCGTGCTCGCTGGTGCGCGGCCCCAGCGGCATCGGTGGCCAGTTGTTCTTCCAAAAGCACGGCGACAAAATCGGCATTCCCGGCATTAAGGAATTGGACGCGTCCCTGTGGCCGGGGCACGCTGCATTGCTGGAAATCGGGAACGCCCAGGCGCTCGCCGGCGCGGCTCAATTGAACGTAGTTGAATTGCATACC
>JBBRGM010000687.1:0-1540 GCA_038240725.1 Burkholderiales bacterium
TTTACCAAGCAGGAAAACGTCGAGGGGATCGTGCGCCACGGTGTGCCGCCGCGGCCGAAGGAGAAGTAGTGCTCAGCTTGCAGTGAGACTTATCGACGCACCGACCGCACACACGCCGATCGCTTTGGCTGCGCGGCCTCAGCTATCGATGCGGTGAATCCACACAGCCGTATCGTGGAACACCGCGCCGCCATTCGGCCAGCCGGGATCGGCGCTCGTCACCGAATTGATGCCGATGCCGTTTTCGAAATAGCGGTTCGGCCAGATGCCTTCGACGACAACGACGCCGGTCTGCTGACCCTCGCGCGGCATGACGTGCACGATCACTTCGCCGCGCTGATTGCCGAGGCGCACGCGATCGTCCTCGCCCACTCCGAGCGCGCGACAATCCTCGGCGTGCATCAATACAGTCGGACGTTGTTCGCGCTTCACGGAGCTCGGCGTTTCGGTGAACGTCGAGTTGAGAAACGTGCGCGCGGGTGCGGCGATCAGTCGATAAGGCTTGTCAGTGGTCGCGCGGTCGATGACGTCGAGATGATCGGGCAGCACCGGCATTTCTTCCCAGCGTCCGCCGAAGCGCTGCCAGTCGCCGCGGAAGTGGAATTTTTTGTCCTGTGTATCGAAGCCGTCGAGGAAATGCATTCGCTCGAACGGATACGCGAAATCCTGGCCGCCGCGATCGTAGTTGGTCTGCGCATCCCACATGCCGGAGCGGACGAGCGTCTGGTCCATCATCTCCCAAGCGCTCATTTCGAAACCCGGGTGCTGCGCGCCGAGTCGCTTGGCGAGCTCGCAGATGACATAGTGGTTTTCACGCGCCTCGCCCGGCGCTTCGATCACTTTGCGCGCTACTTGGAACGCGGTGTGGCCGCTGGCGGTATAGAAGTCGTCGTGCTCGAGAAAGCTGGTGGCCGGCAGCACGATGTCGGCAAATGCCGCCGTCTCGGTCATGAATTGTTCGTGCACGCAGGTGAACAAATCTTCGCGCGCAAAACCGGCGTGCACTTTGTGCAGCTCAGGACAGACCATTGCCGGGTTGGTGTTCTGAATCAGCAGCGCCGTTACCGGCGGTCCGCCGTTCAACGCATCGGGGTCACCGGTGAGGATCGGCCCTAGACGCGATTGGTCGAGCTCGCGCACAGAGTGATCGATGACGTCGTTGCCTTCGATCAGTGTGCGGTCGAGCGGATAGATTCCGGTGTGACCGTAGAGCGCACCGCCGCCCGGATGCTGCCACGCGCCGGTGACCGCCGGCAGGCAAGTGACCGCGTGCATATTGGCCGCGCCGTTGCGCGAGCGCGAGAAGCCGTGATGGCAACGGATGTAGCTTCGCTTGCTGCGCCCATACAGCCGCGCGAACTCGAGAATGGTCTCGACAGGTAAGCCGGTGATCTCCGACGCCCACTGCGGCGTGCGTGTCTTCAGATGGGCAGCCAGGTCATCGGGGCAGTCCGTGTAGCGGCGAAGATAATCCCAGTCGGCGAACCCCTCGGCAAACAATACGTGCATGACGCCGCAAGCGAGCGCACCGTCGGTGCCG
>JBBRGM010000688.1:0-1538 GCA_038240725.1 Burkholderiales bacterium
ACCAGCGTTAAAGGCTTCTGTACGCGGTTTCGCAGAGGACTGTCGCGCGGGCTCGGACAAACGTTGCGTGCAGCGATCAAGCAGCACCTGTTCGCATATCACGCCCGGCGGCTGAGCCGTTACCTGATCACGCTGGGGTATCTTCTGATGGGAGTTCTATTGGCGATCGGCGCCATCGCGCTGCGCCGTCCGATTCTGCTCGCCGGCTGGGCCCTCGTCGGCACATTAGCATTCATCTTGCTCTGTATCCGTCGCCGCAGCGTTCGGTACGCAACGTACATCGTCGCGGACTGGATCTCCGTTGCCGTATACCTGCCGAGTGATTTTCTCCGTTCACCGCCGCCTCTGGAGGAGTTCGACCCCTCAGTCGAACGACTGCGATGCGTGCCCACACAACACAGCTCAACCCTAAGCTCATGGACCTAAGCGAATCGCCAGTCAGGATGGCTCCTAAGACCGTCGCGCGACCAATACGCGTCGCCCATTTTTATTCCTCGCTAGGAGTCTACGGTGCCGAGCGTTGGGCGCTCACGCTCATCAAATATCTGGACACGACCGATGTGGAATCCGTAGTCATCACAATCGGGACTAAGCCAGGTTCAACCGCATTTCGCGATCTACTGACGCGCCACGGCATACGGACCGAACACTTGGCGATACCTGGAAAGTTCAACCCGGACGCAATCGGTGCCTTACGTCAACTGCTGAAGCGTGATCGGATAGACGTGCTGCACACGCATGGATTCAAATCGGACATCTTGGGGTATCTGGCTTGCCGCGGAGGCTCGACGCGCATTGTTTCCACGCCGCACGGCTGGAGTGCATCGGAGGGCTGGCGCATTCGCACATATGAAGGGCTCAGCCGCCTCTTCCTGCGAGGATTTGATCGCATCTATCCGCTAAGCCAGGCTTTGTACGACGATCTGATTCGTCGCGGATTTTCGCCCAACAAGGTAAAGCTGATTCTTAATGGGGTGGACATTTCTTCCTTCGATGCAACCTACCGCGAACCGCGCATGCGCGATCGGCAGGATGTTTTTCGTGTGCTCTACGCAGGACGTTTGTCCAAACCTAAGGGCGTGGCAGACTTGATTCGCGGCGCCGCGGCGATCTCCATTCCGTTTAAGTTGCGCATAGCAGGCGAAGGGCCCGACCGGCAGATGCTCGAATCGCTCACGCAGGAGCTGGGCGTTGCCGACCGAGTTGAATTTGTCGGGGCCGTTGAATCCATTGCACCACAGTTCGAATGGGCGGATGTTCTCGTTCTGCCTTCCTACGTCGAAGGAATACCACGCGTTGTTATGGAGGCGTTCGCAGCTGGCGTTCCTGTCATCGGAACCGACATCCCAGGCACACGCACGCTCATCGATTCCATGCACACAGGAATCACGGTGCCAACTGGTGACCCGGTTGCGATAGCGCGCGCAATCACTACCCTTGCAGCGGATCCACAAATGGCGCGTCGGTTTGCGTTAGCCGCTCGCGACCGCATCGAACAACGGTTCTCTGCTCGGCGCGTCGCCGAAGACTACACGTTG
>JBBRGM010000689.1:0-1529 GCA_038240725.1 Burkholderiales bacterium
CGTTCCCCACCCGACTCTGCTGCCCAGACCTTTCTTGGCGTAGAGCGCTTTGGCTTCGGAAAAATCTTCCACTTAAATTCTCCTGATTCGTGCGTATCGAATCGATGGTAATGGGTTTGTCGTTGACAGGTCAATTTGCGCAAGCTTATGCTCGACGCAAACTTTATTCGGATTGTTCGGTCACAAAAGCAGATTCGGCATCGCGAGCACGTTTGTTTCAACCGCCAAAGGCACGCCCTTGCAACCGTCGTTAATGGCTGTAGTATTGCCACCATCGCATCGTCGGCGCTCGATCGCTGCTAACGCATGCATCCGCTGCTCTCGCCCTCTCGTAATTTTCGCACCAACTGCGCGCCCGCTCGCGCCCTCGAGGTGCGTCGACTCGTAATCCACGCCGCTCATTATTCCTGATAAGGAGACCTCCCCACATGGAACTCAAGCGCGATCTCGTCGGCTACGGCAATCAACCGCCCACCGGTCGCTGGCCCAACGGCGCGCGACTCGCGGTATCCGTCGTCGTGAATTACGAAGAAGGCTCGGAACGCTCGCACGCGATGGGCGACCCGGATCAAGAATCGATGACGGAATGGGGCAACTACCCCATGCCGCCCGACATTCGCAATCTCGCGATGGAATCGATGTACGAGTACGGCGCACGTGTCGGCATCTGGCGCCTGATGGATATCTTCGCGGACACGCACATCAAGACGACGTTCTATGGCTGTGCGGTTGCGTTCGAGCACAACCCGAGTGTCGCTAAAGCTGCGGTCGCCGGCGGTCACGAGATCTGCAGTCATGGCTACCGCTGGGAAGAAGTGTTCAAGCTGAGCGAGGACGAAGAGCGTGAGCACATCCGGCTTGCGATCGCATCGTTCGAGAAAACCTGCGGCAAGCGGCCGCTCGGCTGGTATTGCCGTTATGGTCCGAGCGTTCGCACGCGCAGACTGGTCGTCGAAGAAGGCGGTTTCCTGTACGACAGCGATGCGTACAACGACGATGTCCCGTATTTCGTCGAAGTGTCCGGCAAACGCCATCTGGTCATTCCCTACACGCCCGACATCAACGATTTCTGTTTCTGGAACAGCCCGGGCTTCGTGCAGGCCGATGACTTCTACCGCTACTTGAAAGAGTCGTTCGAAGTCCTGTATGCCGAAGCCGCAAAGGGCCCGCGCATGATGTCGATCGGTTTGCATCCACGCATCATCGGCCGCGCCGGCCGCGTTCGCGGTCTGCGCTCGTTCATCGATTACGCACGCCAATTTCCCGATGTCTGGTTTACCACGCGCGAGGAGATCGCTCGCGCGTGGCTGCAACGCACGGATTCAGCCAAGTCATGACTGTTTAGTTCTCGACCGCCGCTCCGCCCATACCAATAGTCCGCCCTTACAAAGGAGACCGCCTCATGAAGTTGTCCGCCGCATTCGCAACGATGAGCAGTGCCGCGCTGCTGAGCTTGATTGCAGCAGGTGCGCACGCTGAGTCCGCCGACGCCAAACGCGCCAACGAGCAGCTCGCACCGTTCAAGAGCC
>JBBRGM010000690.1:0-1524 GCA_038240725.1 Burkholderiales bacterium
GCGCTCGACATTCCTCGTATCGCGAACCTGCTCGCGGACCCTGCGCGGGCGACCATCCTGTGGACGTTGATCGACGGCACAACACGGCCGGCAGGCGAGCTCGCTTTCGCCGCCAACGTCTCTGCGCAATCGGCGAGCGCACATCTTGCCAAGCTGGTCGAAGGCGGCCTGTTGTTGTCCGAGGCACAAGGACGCCATCGTTATTTCCGGATCGCCAATGCCGATGCGGCGAATTTGATCGAGAGTCTGGCCTCATTCGGTAAATCGGTTCGTGCGAGAACGCCGCAGCAGCCTGCATTGATGCGCGCGATGCCCAGTCAGTTTTTACACGCGCGGACCTGTTACGACCATCTCGCCGGAGAAATGGCCGTGAAGGTGTTGCAGGCGATGCTGAAACAACGCTGGCTCGTCGCCGACGGTCACGCGTATGAGGCGACCCGCCTCGGCGCAGAAAAACTCAGCGCGCTCGGCATCGATCCGAATCGCGAGCGCAAAGCCCGGCGCACGTTTGCGCGCGGCTGCGTCGATCTGACACAACGCCGTCCGCATCTCGCCGGTGTCCTGGGCGCCGAGCTGCTGGACCTGTACGTTCGGCAAGGCTGGATCTTGCGCACACCACGTTCGCGCGTCGTCAGCATCACGCCGAAAGGCAACGAGGCATTCAAGCGCAAGCTCGGTGTCGCGTTGTAGAGGTGCTCGTACAGCGCGCGAACCGCGCATGACAGACCGGGCAGACGCAGTGAGAATGTATTGGACTCGCCGATCTTCGCCGCGGCAGAACGCGCGCGAACAAACGCAGGTATCGATTACATCGCAAGCCCGCAGCCGATAACCTTGCGCCCTATCCGACGTTCTCAGCACCCCCAACACGGAGTTGCATCATGAAAAAAATCGCTGTAACCGGCGGCAGCGGTAAGGCCGGCCGCGCCGTCGTACGAGAACTGATCGAGCACGGCTACAGCGTCATCAACATCGACTTGATGCCTTCGCCCGATGGTTTGTGTCACACGCTGAAAGCCGATATGTCGGACCTCGGACAGACTATCGATGCACTGCGACGCGCCGCGGGAACAGTCGAACGCCGGCGTCCGTTCGAGCTTGCCGATGCGGTGATTCATCTGGCCGGAATTCCAGCGCCCGGTCTCGCGCCCGACGCGACGACGTTTCAGCACAACCTGATGACGACGTACAACGTGTTCAGCGCGGCGACGATGCTCGGATTGCAGCGCGTGGTGTGGGCGTCGAGCGAGACGACGTTCGGCCTGCCGTTCACCCGTGTGATGCCGTCGTTCGCACCGATCACCGAGGAACATCCGCTGCTGCCGGAAAATAGTTACGCGCTGGCAAAAGGATTATCGGAAGAGATCGCGCGTCAGATGAGCCGCTGGAATCCGGCGACGTCTTTTGTCGGGCTGCGCATCTCCAACATCATCGCACCCGATGAGTACGCGATGTTTGCGAGCTGGCAGTCCGACGCCAACATTCGCAAATGGAACTTGTGGAGCTACGTCGACACGCGCGACG
>JBBRGM010000691.1:0-1522 GCA_038240725.1 Burkholderiales bacterium
ATGTCATCCAGCGCGTGCTGTGCGACGATCTCGAACGCGTTGCGGATCGTCTGCCGGCGCTGCCGACCTTGCCCGAACTGCGCCGGATCAGCGATCGGATCCTGCGCATTACCAATTCGCACTTCGCGCGCGCTGAACAGGTGCTGCGCACGATGCCGCCCGAGCAGCGTCCGAGTCCGACCATGCTCGACGCCTTGCATCAGATGCATGTGCTCGATGAGATGCACGGGCAGGATCTCATCGTCACGCTGTGGCAACACGCCGGCGCGGTTGCGGGCGCCAATGTCGGTCAGCTTTCCTATATGCTGCGCTGCTTCTTCGACGGATGCCGCCGCGCGATCCGGCTGAAGGAAAGCTATATCGCAGGTTCCGGTCCGGGGTGGGTCAGGCCGGATTAGCGACCAGATCGAGCCCGCGCGGATCGAGCACGAGGCAATCGCGCTCGCCTTTGGCGAAGGTGATCAGCCCCGCTGCCTTAAGCCGGGTCAGCTGACGGCTGACGGTTTCGATCGTGAGGCCGAGAAGATCGGCCATTTCGCCGCGACTCATCGGGATCAAGACATGGATTCCGCCATCATCGCGCGGCAGTCCCGCCCGTTCCGCCAACTGCCCGATGAACCCGGCGACGCGCTCTTGCGCGTTGCGCCGACCGAGCGACAGCATGCGTTCGCGGGCTTCGTCGAGCGATGCCATCGTCCGTTCGAGCAACATCCGCTCCATGCGCGCATGCGAGCCCAGCTCGCGCTCAAACGCGGCGCGCGGGAAGCTGCACATCTTGGTCTCGGTCAGCGCAGTCACCGTCAGCGATGCCTCGTCGGTGAACATCTGCCCGACGAAATCGCCGGGGAACAGTAGCCCGACGATCTGCTCACGCCCATCGGGGGTCGAGGCCGTCACTTTCAGCGCACCGCTCACGACATTGGCGAAGGTGGTGACGACATCCCCGGCCCAGGTGATGACTTGCCCCGCTGGCACCGTTCGGCGGCGGCCGATTGCGCTCAGCGCGATCAGTTCGTGATCGTGGAGGCTCGAACAGAGCGATGTGTCGCGCACCAGGCATTCATGACAAACCGCACTGGCCTGCGCCGCGTTTGCCCTGTCGGCGAGCGTTTGCGTGGTCATGGCGTGCGATCCTTTGGTCACGGGTCGAGTGTAGCGCATGTGTCGCGGCAGCGCAGCATCGAAACGACGCAAAGCACGTCCCACGTCGCGCGGTTTGATTGCGATCAAGCGCCTGCTTGCGGCCGCACAAGGACCTCGCCCTCCGCTCCCCTAGGCTCCGGCCCTCACAACCAGAGGGATTTGACCGTGAAGATCGCCATTGCACTTGCCGCCGGCCTGTTTGTCGCCACCCCCGTCTACGCGCAGACAGCAGCGGCTGAGACGCGCACAGGCATAAAGGCGGGCGATGTTTTGCTTCGCGTTCGCGCGATTCTGGTTGCGCCGAACGAGCGCTCGGGCGGGATCGGGCCGACTTTTTCGACCGAACAGGTCAGCGTAAACAATTCCGTTATGCCTGAAA
>JBBRGM010000692.1:0-1511 GCA_038240725.1 Burkholderiales bacterium
GTTCCAGGCCAGCAGTCTTCCTGGACCTGGCCGGTTTTGAGAAACACGTCGCTCTCGGCCTCAGCGATCTTCGGGCTGATGAGCGTGAAGTTGAGCAGAAACGCTTTGCCGAGATACGCGCGGCCGAGATAGAAGCCGGGACGCACCATGCGGATTTCATCGCGCACCTGCAGACCGTTTCGACCGGCGAGGTAATCGGGATGCTGCATGTAGCCCTCGATCTCATCGGTGAAAAAGTAATCGATGATGATCGATTCGCGACGCGAGTCGAGCAGGCTCTGACCGCAATAAAGTTTCGCTGGGAACATCAGCCACTGATCGCGTCCTTCGACGATGATCTTGGGGATCTTGCTCAAGTCGCCTTCGATGAGCGGTTTCAGCAGCACGGTATCTTCGATGCGATTGCGCAGAACGCGCTGATCGCGATAGAACACCTTGCCCTTCCACAACGCGCCGCCCAACATTTCGAGCTTGATCGATTTCAGCTCGACCGCAACGCCGGGCAGGCGGCCGACGATCTCGGACACGCGCCGCTCACCGCTTTGTCCTTTCGGAAAAAACAAACCGCCGTTGAACGCTCCATCCGGGATCGGTCCGGCGGTGAGCCGCGCGTAGATTTGATCGACCTGCTCCTGATCGTAGTTGGCGAGATTCTCCGGCGTGAGCTTGTTCAAATCCGCCGGCATGAGCGGATATTCATGCTCGACCGACGCGAAGTCCTGCTTGCTCTGATAATCCGCGTCGTACTTCGCGAACTTGAGCTCCGGCGGCTTGCTGGTCCACTTGGCGATCTGATCGCAGCCCGCCAGTTGCAGCGCCAGCAACGCCGCAATGGCGAGGCCGGCGCGGCGCGCGGTGTCGTGAGAATTTCTCGTATGCATCATGGCCGCTCTCCGTGGCTACAACGTTGCGAGGAAAGCAATCAGCGCTTTCTTGTCCGCATCCGACAGGTCGGTGCCGAATCGATGCCCCCCGTTTTCCACGTCCGCCGTGCACGAGCTGTATGCCTCGAGAATTTTCGGATGCTGCTTTACGGTTTCGATCATCTTCTCCGGGTCGGCCAGAATCTTGGCTCGCAAGCCTTGTATCTCGGCAGCCATTTCGCTGCCGTCCTTGTCGCCGAGCTGCTGGGCCAACTTGCCTTGCAGCACCTCGGGCTTGACCACGGACAGCAATAGATCGTTGGCAAACGCCTTGTGCTGGAAACTGCCCAGTGCGGACGAGCTCGTGCCCTTCGGTATGTCCACTCTGAATCCAGCCAGCTGCTTCTCGCTGCCGCCTTCGACGACACGCAGCGATACCGGTATCCGGACATCGGTGTCGAAGGTCGTGATCTTGCGGGGACGCTTGTCTTCCGCCGTCAGCAGCTCCTGCGCCGAGGCGACGAACAATTTGAAGCGGCCTTCCACCGAGGGATCGTATTCGCTGCAGGCGGGGGCATTGGCGAGCGGCTTTCTGCTGTCGCGCTCGACGTACGGCGAGTGATAGAAACTATTCTCCGCATTCTTCGG
>JBBRGM010000693.1:0-1510 GCA_038240725.1 Burkholderiales bacterium
GGAGATCAAAGCGCGGCTGCCCAGGCTCGAAGCAATCATCTATACCAACTCACGCGGCCTGCGCCACTACGATCAGCCTTTTCTGTACAGCTACGATCGCGTGCAAAAGCTCGGGCGCGAGCGCATCGCTGCGCACCCCGAATTCTTCGCGGATCAGCTCGCGCAAACGCGACCCGACGATGTTGCGGTGATGTTGTACACATCGGGCACGACCGGCAAACCGAAAGGCGTCTGCCACACGCATGCCGCCCTGATAGCCGCCGCGCGTGGTGGCTGCGAGTTCGACCGGCTCGGTCCCAACGATGAAGTCCTGTCTTATCTGCCGATGGCGTGGGTCGGCGACAACTTGTTTTCCTACGCGCAGGCATTGGTCGCCGGCTTCACCATCAATTGTCCAGAGTCGTCCGACACCGTGATGACCGACATGCGCGAGATCGGGCCAACGTATTTCTTCTCGCCGCCGCGCGTGTTCGAGAACGTTCTCACGCAGCTGACCATCCGCATGGAGGATGCGTCGCGGATCAAGCGGGCAATGTTTCGTTATTTTCTGGCAGTCGCGCGTCGTTGCGGTGCTGACATCCTGGATGGCAAGTCCGTCGGGCTGCGCGATCGCCTGGTCTACGCACTCGGCAACGTGCTGGTGTTCGGCCCGTTGCGCAATGTGCTCGGCATGAGCCGTATCCGCGTCGCCTACACTGCGGGCGCGGCGATCGGTCCGGATTTGTTTCGCTTCTATCGCTCGATCGGCCTCAATCTCAAACAGTTCTACGGCTCCACAGAAACCTGTGCATACGTCTGTCTGCAGCCGGACGGACACATCAAGCTCGACACGGTCGGGCCGCCCGCACCCGGCATCGAGGTCAAGATCGCGCCCGACGGTGAGGTGCTGGTCAAGAGCGCGGCGATGTTTCGCGGCTACTACCTGCAGCCGGAGGCGACCGCCGAGGCATTCAACGCCGACGGCTTCTTACGCACCGGCGATGCGGGATTTTTCGATGCCGACGGCCACTTAAAGATCATCGATCGCGCCAAAGACGTAGGCAAGCTTTTGAGCGGCACTGTGTTCGCGCCCAACTACATCGAGAACAAGCTCAAGTTCTTTTCGTACGTGAAGGAAGCCGTCGCGTACGGCGATGGCCGTGAACGCGTGTGCGCGTTCATCAATATCGATCTCGATGCCGTCGGCAATTGGGCCGAGCGCCGCGGCATCGCTTATTCGGGATACACAGATCTCGCCGCCAAAGCCGAGGTGATCGATCTGATTGCCGGTTGCGTCGATCGGGTAAATGCCGAGCTCGCAGCCGACGCGATGATGGCGCAGTCGCAGATCCATCGATTCCTGGTTTTACACAAGGCGCTCGACCCCGACGACGATGAGCTGACGCGTACGCGCAAGGTACGGCGCGGTTTCATCGCCGAGAAATACGCGCCGCTGGTCGACGCGCTGTACTCGGACAAAACATCGCAGCATATCGAAACGCTGGTGCGGTTCGAAGACGGCCGCCAGCGC
>JBBRGM010000694.1:0-1510 GCA_038240725.1 Burkholderiales bacterium
AGCCTCTCCATGCGAAGGAATGACTGTTGACCAAGGTTCGTAAAGGCCAGGCCCCAGGCAAGCTATCGCGCGAACAGTTTCACGAGCACTTCCGGCAGTCCTACATCGACCCGGCGTTCGATGCCGAGCGCGACGCTATCGAGCGTCTAGAAGAAATCGCCTGGAACAATTACATCGAAAGCCGCAAATCTCCGGTCACGCGCAAAGCGGGGCCGGAGTTTGCCGACCCTGACTACGACCTTTCGGTGGAGTGGCTGGAGGCGCGTGCGAAACTTCGCAATGCCGAAGCCACGCAAAAAAGCCCCGGCACTAAGTCCCGTGTATTAGTCATCTGCGCCTCAGCGCGCAACGACGGCACCTGTCCAGGAGAAATTTCGAAGAGCTATCGGATGTCGAACCTGGCGGGCGAGATCCTGAAGTCGGCAGACATTGAAGTCGATCTACTCGACCTGAGCCTGGTCACCTCCGAGTACGGTAAGAAAATCCATCCGTGCAAAGGCTGCGTATCGACCGCCATGCCGTTGTGCCATTGGCCGTGCAGCTGTTACCCGAATCATTCGCTGCATCAGACCGACGATTGGATGAACGAAATCTACGAGCGTTGGAGCGCGGCGCACGGCGTGATCATCGTGACGCCGGTGTATTGGTATCAGACGCCGAGTCCGCTCACGCTGATGATCGACCGTCTGGTATGCGCGGACGGCGGCAATCCCGACCCGTCGTCGACCCACGGCAAAGATGCGGAGAAAGCGAAAGCGATCGAGCTCGCCGGCTGGGACTATCCCAAGCATCTCGCCGGCCGCGTCTACGGCTTGGTCGTGCATGGCGATGTCGCCGGCATCGAAGGCGTGCGGCGTTCGCTATCGGATTGGTTGGACTGGATGGGTTTGATCGACGCAGGTACCCATGCCAGATTGGATCGCTTCATCGGCTACTACCAGCCGTACGCAACCAGCCACGACGAGCTCGATCGCGACGAGCCGATGCAAGAAGAAGTGCGCAACGTCGCGCGTGCGGTGGTCAACGCAGTCCGCGAGCTGCGCGACGGTCGGCTTTCTGCGCCGGATGCGGATTTGGCGCTGCCGCGCCCCAAGTAACCGTGACGGGTCACCAGCATTCGCTGGCGAATCCACCGTTCAAGGTGGTTCTAGACACCAACGTGCTCGTCTCAGCGCTGCTGTTCAAAGGCGACGAATCGGTCTGGCTCGTGCCGGCTTGGGAAGCGGGACTGCTCGTGCCGCTGGTGAGCCCCGCTATCGTCGCGGAGTTGGCGCGCATTCTCAACGAAATCGGCTCGCGTAAATTCGGTTTGGATGCCGCTGCGATCGACGCGATCATCGCTGACTATTTGCGATTCGCGCAAAGCATTCAGATCGATCCGCTGACGCATGCCTCGTTGCCCAAATGCCGCGATCGGGACGATCAGAAATTTCTCGATCTGGCACACCGTGCGGACGCCGATGCACTGATTACCGGCGACGGCGCGCTGCTCGGTTTATCGCGCAAGACG